>CAZGNQ010000127.1:0-3897 GCA_964527285.1 uncultured Hyphomicrobiales bacterium
ACGCGGCCGGTGGCGTTGTCGACTTTGTCGAAGCCTTGAGGCGGTCCGTTGGCCTTGGGAGTAATGCACCAGATCCGTCCCGAACGGCGGAAGCGGACGGCGAAGTCGATGGAGACACACCGTCCGTCGGACAGAGGCGGCCGACACAGCCCACCGGGCGCGCGGGCCTTGATGAAGACGACCGTGACGTGACGATTGAGACATCGGCATTGGACCTCGACGACGCGCTCGATGCCTCGGACCTTGTGCGAGGCGATGATGACACGGGCGGCCAGGCACGCGAGGGTGAACCAGCCAATGGGTCGCCCGCAGCCGGCGACAACGCCAATGTCGATGACAATGACGATGGTGGCCCTGATGGCGAAGCGGAGACCGCAGTCGACGCTGACGCTGTGAGCGTGGATGAGCGCATTGCGATGGAACCTCCAGCGCAAGGTCGCCTGGTTGGTCCCCAGTTCCGCCGCATCGAACCGGTCAAGGGGGGCTACAACTTTCAGGTTGGCTTCGTCTCGCCCCAGGACCGCAGTGACTGGGTGGCCATCGCCCAGCCCAATGTCGGCAGCGAGGGTTATGTGTCGCTCACGGCAACGGTTCCGGGCAAGGATCTGACGGTTCGCGCGCCCAGCGCCGCCGGCACCTATGAGATCCGCTACATTTCCAGCATCAACGGTGAGGTTCTGTCGCGCCAACGGTTCACGGTCGAGCCCGCGAAGGTGACCTTGACCGCTCAACGCTATGTTGAGGCAGGCGATGAGATGCGCGTGTGGTGGAGTGGTCCGGGCCTGACGGGCGACCGGGTGGTCCTGTCGGAGAAAACCATGGGCGATACAGAATTTCTGGTCTCGCGCCCGGTGATCGATGAAAATCCGGTCTTTCTCGATGCGCCCATTGAGCCCGGTGATTATGAGCTGCGCTACATCAATGGCAACGACGATGAAATCATGTTCCGGGCACCTGTGACGGTGAGCCAGAAACAGGTGGCCATCGCGCTGCCGTGACCATCCAAATCGCCGCGCAAACGCATTGGCGGGGGACGGCTTAAGCGCCAAAGCGTGGTGACGGCGATTTGGTGGATCGGCGGACAATCGCTGTCACGCCATTAGCGCACCACCCGCCTGTAGGCTGTTAATGTTCGGGATCCAAGCAGGCGGCGCCTTCGAAGCTGCCGACCGTCCTCAGCTTAAAGGCTGTCCCGTCAGTTCATCAGCGCGGGCCGACCTCCCGGACGTTGCCTTTGCGCGCGTGAGCGGCCTGGCGCAAAAGTGCGTTAACAGATCGTGCTGCCGAACGTGGCGTCGACCGTGCCTTCCAGATGGGCCTTCAACCGGCGCAACTCATCGCCGCTCGGATCAAACAGATAAAGAATACCGAGGCCGTGCAGCGTTGGGCGTCGCACGACAAATGTGCTGACGATCCGCGTGCCGGTTGTGCGCGGTGCCACGAGATGGTCCTGCATATCAATCACTTGCATGCTTTCAATGGTGCCCGTGACGTCCTCAGGGTTCTGGCGATCATCGACTGTGCACATTGTGAAGGTTTTGCCCGGCACAATGTCGGTCAGCTTGATGCGTGTTGAGCCACCTTCGTGGGGGCCTGCGCCGGTCAGGACCACGCGGTATTCGGCTTCGGCACCTTCGACCGCCTCAACGCGCATATTCGGCTTCCAATAGCGCCCGCTGTCCACCGGCAGAAAGACATCCCAAACGGCGTCACGCGGCGCATTGATGGCAATGGTGTCCGTCTTGGCGTGATGACGCGCCACCGGAAGCATGAAAAAGGCGCCCATGAGCGCCAGTGAGAGCCCGACATAAACGAGCCGCATCCACCCTTCACGCGGCCCGAGCAGCGGTTCCATGGCCGCGCCCACGCCCATCCAGATAAGCACAATGCACAAGCCGGCAAAAACGATCGCAACAGCGCCGGCGCTGCGCGTCAGCACGAGCGCGAGCGTCACTGCAATTGCGGCCCACATGGCCATTGATGCAGGGATGTCGTCGGGCAACCAGGCCTGACCATAGCTCTTGGCGATCAACGCGGCCGAAACGGCTGAGAAAACCACGAGATGCAGATGATGGCGCAGGCGATGGGCTGTCGTGTTCATTGTGATCGTATCCAGACGGAAGCCGCAAGCAGCTATGACAATGACATTTATAAAGTAATAAAAGTGCTAAATTGTTTCCTTTCTTGCAGTGCTGCCGGCTTGGGTGAGCGCTCATGCATCCGATGGATAGGCGGCCACTGCATTTTTACTCATTTTTCTTCTTTTGCCGTGCGGAGGCCAACTTTGGTCTGATGCGCCGGTGAGCGCTTTCAGGTTTGATCTGTGTGCAGAAGACGTGTGTGTCCGCCCGTGCCTGAGGGCTCCACTTGTTCATTGCGGGCCCGCATCCTGCATGACTGTTGGGTGAGTGGCACGATGGGCGATTGAGCCGCGCGCAGGTCCACCATGGAGCGGCCGGCGCGGGGAGCGGCAAGGGGCAAGGCAGCAATGGGCGGTTGGACCAGACGAAAACTGATGGCCACGGCCGGTGCCGCAGGTGGCTTCGCCGCGACACACGGTGCGCTTGGGCTGCTTGGCGCCGGCGGCTCAGCCGCAACGATGTTGGATGCCATTTGCCGGTCCGGCCAGGCATTTGCTCAGGACGCTGGCGGTGAAGATTACGTCCCCGACCATGGCGATCAGCCACTGCGTGTGCGCGCAAGTGCGACGTCCCAGGCTGGCCGGCAGGCCCTGGACGTGTTTGGCGAAGGGGTGCGCCGCTTGCACGAACTGGCGCCCGACGACCCGCGCCATTGGCGCAACCTCGCGCGCATCCATGACCAGCATTGTCCGCACGGCAACTGGTATTTTCTCCCCTGGCACCGAGCCTACCTGTACAGCGTCGAGGAGGTGATCCGTAACATAGCCGAGGCGCCGGATTTCGCGCTGCCCTATTGGGACTGGACCGCAGATCAGACCATTCCGGACGCATTCTGGGGCGCCGGCTCTCCGCTCAATCCTGCCACCTGGAACAACGATGACGTTTACCTTGGTGAGGCGCCTACGCGCTTTGTTATCGCCAGCGAAAGCGTGCCGGCCGAAGCGGTCAGCCAGACGGTGATCGACCAGATCATGGGGGAGACGGACTTCGAGGCCTTTGCAAGCTACGAAGCCTCATCGCCCCGCCCACAGACAGGCCCGGGTGATGAGCCCGAAGGCGGGCAGGGCGGCTTTGAGGCTGGGCCGCACAACATTGTGCACGGGTTTGTGGGTGGACACATGAGCGGGTTTCTCTCCCCGCTCGATCCGCTGTTCTATGCCCACCACTGCAATGTGGACCGGATCTGGGCGGAGTGGAACGCCGCGGGCAATGCAAATACCCAGGCACCCGGTTGGCTTAATTTCCGCTTCGCCAATCAGTTCGTCACCGGTGCGGGAGACAATATAGCCCGTTTCTCAATCTTCTCCATGCTGGATCCCCATGCGCTGGGATATCGCTATGACACGGTGCCGTTCGCGCCGGCTCCCTCGCGCAAACCCGCGCCCGTCGTGGCCACCGCGCCGCACCGCTCCGTGCGCCAGCGTGTCATCGCGCAGTCTCTGGCAGCGCAGCCACTCACTGCTGCCGTCGGCGGTATGGGCGAGGCCCGCCTGGCGCTTGAGCCACGCCTCGCTCAAGGGCTGACAACAGTGGCGGGTGCGGCGTCCGCCAGCGGGCGCCCCGGCGATCGCATTCTCGCCGACCTGTGGGACTTTCAGCTCCCGGAAAACCCCGCAAGCGCTCTCATCCGCTTATTCATCAGCCGTGATGGTCTGAGCGCTGCAACACCCATCACCGACCCGAACTATGTCGCCAGCTTCGGGCTGTTCGGGCACGCCCATTCGCGTGCGCACCAGACGCGCCAGGCGGTCACCAT
>CAZGNQ010000127.1:3997-9828 GCA_964527285.1 uncultured Hyphomicrobiales bacterium
GACGGGCGGCGACGTTGATGGCCTCAATGCCATCATTTCCGCCGATGATGACGCCTTCGACAGCTTGATGTCCGGTACGGCCCCGCCTGATCGAACGGGGACCGCGCCAGCCCGCCAACCGGCTGCACCCGATGTGCCGTCTGAATTGCGCTTGCAGATGGTCGTCCTCTCCCAGCACGACGGCCCGCAGGCGCGTGCGGCCGGCAGATTTGCGGTGGGCAGGCTGCGTGTTCGTCTGGTGCGCGCATGAGGCGCTTAACGGCCATCGCGGTTGCCGCCGGCATGACGGCCACCACGCTGCTGTGCGCGGCCTGCGACGGTGCGCCAGAGCGGTCTTCGCGCGATGCAGCCCAAGAGGATGGCCAGCCCGACCTCGACAAGGGAGGGGGGAAAAATACCGGCGATCGGGCCACCGCGCCTGAAACAACCGGGCAGAAGGTGCTGACCGGCGGGGCCGCCGTTTCGTTCCCCATCCCGGGCATCGCGGGCCTGGGTATCGCGAGCCTTGGCATCGCGGGCGAACCGGAGGCCGCTGGCGAAGCCTCACCGTCATCGCCAGTGCGCCTGTCGTTCACGGTCACGCCCCTTCGACTGCGTGCCACCGAACGGTTTGTTCTCTCCGTGGCGCTCACCAGCGCTGCCTCCGGCGCGGAAGGATCAGCAGAGGGGCAGAGCACGAGCACGCCGGCGCCCTCGATGCCCGTCGGAACCATCGGCTTGTTCGCTGCTCAGGTTGGCAAGCCGCAGAATTTCACTCTGAGCGTTCCAATGGAGGTTCGGGCGTGCCTTGCCGGCGTCCGTGTCGCTGCAACCCATTGTCCGCTGAAACGCCCGGCCGATGGGGTGACGATGCGCATGATGCCGTTGGGCGCATCGGCCAGCGGCGATGGAGCGACGCCCGGGCTGGAGGAATGGGCCACCCGGCTCGAGATCAAGGATCTTACACTATCAGTGCGCTGACCACGCCGCACCGCCTTGCCCGACGAGCCGCCACCTTCCTTCGAACGAATTCGACTGCCACCCCCAGAGAGGACCTCAAAATGAAGCTTGCACTTTCCACCCTTGCCGCCGCCGTTGCGCTGTCGGCGTTCGCCATCCCGGCTTCGGCACAGACGTCGTGCTACAACTGCTGCAAAGCCAAGCTGCCGACGTACGGCCAGGCCAAGCGCGGCAACAAGGTCTATGATGGCGCCGGCGATTACGGCTCACAGTGGCGCTGCCCGTACTACCAGATCCTGGTGAAAGGCAGCTACGGCTGGGAGGCCCAGGGCACGTGCTACGTTCAGAGCCAGTGCCAGCGCGTGAAGCAGCAGCCGACCTACAACTGATCGGCAGCCGTCAGACCATGGGGCGTCGCGCGGCCTGCGATGCGGCGCCCTTTATATGACCCGCACCCGTGGCGGACATCCAGAAGCCGTCATCCATCTGTCACGCACCATCGTTAGCTCTCCGATCGCAGACTTCTCATCCGTTCGGAGGACATACATGCGTTCGTTCGTCACCAAACTCCTCGCTGGCGCATCCGTCGCCGCGCTGATGGCCCTCGCGCCCCAGGCCGCTTCCGCCGACAATCACGGCGGGCTCAAGGTTTCCGTTCTTGGCTCCTACCAGACCAACGTGTTTGACGAAGGTGCGGCGGAGATCGTTGCGCACGACCCGAAAACACAGCGCCTGTTCATCGCCAACGGCAACGACAAGACGATCGACATCGTCGATTTCTCCAACCCGGCTAATATGAAGCTGATCAAGCAGGTCGCACTTGCAGAATTCGGCAAGGCGGCAAACTCGGTCGCCGTTTCTGGCGACATGATCATCGCTGCCGTGGAGAAGGACGACAAGCAGGCCAACGGCGTGCTGGTGATGATGGACGCCGACGGCAATGCAAAGGGCACTGTTGAAGTTGGCGCACTGCCAGACATGGTGGCGGTTTCGCCGGATGGAAAATACGCCGTCGTTGCGAACGAAGGCGAGCCGAACGACGACTACACGAACGATCCGGAAGGCACGGTTTCCATCGTGACGCTGGCGGACAAGTCCGTGCGCACGGTGCGCTTCACCGGCCTCGACGCCGACGCCTTTGGCCCGTCGGCGCATTTCCCTTCGCCGGAGGGCACCACGGTCGCCCAGGATCTTGAGCCCGAATACGTGGCCATTTCCGGCGACAGCACGACGGCATTTGTCTCCATGCAGGAGAACAATGCCATGGCCGTCATCGATCTGGCGTCCGGCGAGATCAAAGCCACGTTCGGCCTCGGCCTCAAGGACTGGACGAACCTCCAGTTCGACGTCACCGACAAGGACAAGGCGAGCAATCTCGGCCCTTGGCCTGTCAAATCCATGTACCAGCCCGATGCGATCGCCGCTTTTGAACACGATGGTGAGACGTACATCGTCACGGCCAACGAAGGCGATGCCCGCGAGTATGAAGGCGAGCCGGGCTACGTTGAGGAGACGCGCGTTGGCAAGTTGAAGCTCGACGCCGACAAATTCCCGAATGCCGCTGATCTCCAGAATGATCTGCAACTCGGCCGCCTCAAGACCACCCTTGCCAAGGGCGATACCGATGGCGACGGCGACCACGACGAGATCTATGCCTTTGGCGGGCGCTCGTTCTCCATCTACGCCGCCGACGGCACGCAGGTCTTTGATTCAGGTGATGCGTTCACCCGCATCCTGTCAAAGGCGCACCCGACGTGGTTCAACTCCGAAGGCCAGGAGAGCAACTTTGATGTGCGCTCCGATGACAAGGGCGTCGAGCCTGAGGGTGTTGCGCTCGGCACCATCGCTGACAAGCGTTACGCGTTCATCGGGCTGGAGCGCATGGGCGGCATCATGGTCTATGACATCACGGACCCCAAGGCGCCGACCTACGTGACCTACATCCTGAATGCTGACCCCAAGGGCGATGCCGAAAAGAACACCGCTGGCGATGTTGCGCCGGAGGGCCTCACGTTTGTTGCGGCGGAGAACTCCCCCACGGGCAACGCGTTGCTGGTGGTGGCCAACGAGGTCTCCGGCTCCACGACGGCGTTTGAGCTGAAGTAATCGCAATCGTTGCGAAGGGGGTCACCGGACGGGTGATCAAGAGATGATGGCCGCGCGCTGCGGATCTGCGGCGCGCGGCTTTTGTTATTGGGGGGCAGTCATTTTCCGGTTGCCCCGGTTGCCACCGTTCGGAGCGCCGGACAGGGCACGTCTAGGGTTGCCACAACGCTGCCCGCATCCACGGGGGCGGCAGTTCCATGGCAGTGCCCTGCAGCGCCACGGGTTCTCGCGCGCCGGCGCCAATCTCAAGTGACTGCCACGCGCCAAGCCATTCTGCGGGAAGTTCGTAGGGCGGGCGGACACGCGTTTCGGCATTGAACCCGAAGCGGCCGTAGTATGCCGGGTCACCCAGAACACAAACGAGGCCGGGCTCGGTCTCTTTCAGCACCGCAAGACCATGGCGGACGAGGCTGCCGCCGATCCCGGTGCGCTGACACGCCGGGAGCACACACAGCGGCCCGAGCAGCCATGCCGGTGTCGGGTTGCGTCCCAACCTTGCGCGCGTGAATGCGATGTGGCCGGTGATCTCGGCGCCAGCGTCGGCAACGGGGTCAGTTGATACAAGCGACCAGACACCATCCGGGCGGTTCACAAGCTCTGTGACGAGGCCGAACAGTTCTTCGTGCGGAAAGCCCAGCGAATAGAGCGTTTGAAGTTGGGCCATGTCGGCCGCTGTCGATGAGCGGATGCTTGTCACGTCAGCGTGTCCAATTCCGGCAAACTGAGCACGGCCGCCACCCGCCGCATGGCCACCAGATCAGGCGTGAAGCCCATCCGAGCCTGCTTACACGGCGCGCCTCACAGGGGCACTTTCACCGTGGAATCCGCAAAGTAGTTATCAACCGCTTTGACGACAGCGCTGGTGACCCGCTCGCGCCAATCCTTTGACTTGAGCAGTTTGGCGTCCTTGCGATTGCTGACATAGGCCAATTCAATCAACACGCCGGGCATATGTGCGCTGCGCAGCACACGAAAGCCGGCGCGCCGGTGGTGCGTTTTGCGCACCTTGGTTGCATCGCCCATGTATTCCTTGAGCGAAGAGACAAGTTTGTTGGTGCGGGTCGGCTTGGCCGCGAACCAGCGCCGCCCAATGTCCCGGAGGATCGATTTCACCTCAATCGAGGAGCTGTTGGCGGCAACCAGGCGATCCAGCGTTTTCGTGCTGCCGGCCGACTGGCGCGCCATGGCCTTCGCGGTCTTAGGGCGCAACGTGTAGAAGGTTGCACCGCGCGCGCTGGCCCAACGCCCGCCAGCGTAGTCCGCATGAACAGAGAGAAAAAGTGCCGCCTTTTTTTCACGGGCGATTTCCGCGCGGCGCGACAGCGGCACAAACGTGTCGTCATCTCGCGTCATGTGCACGCGGTAGCGTTTCGTTGAAAGCAGCTTGTCCCGCAGGCGCTTTCCAAACGCCAGGACGACCGCCTTTTCCATAACCCCGTGTTTCTTTGCGCCACTGTCGCGGCCACCGTGCCCGGGATCAATAACGATCATGGGAAGCGCGTCGGGCGCCGTCGTGTCGCCGTCGGTTTTCTTGGTCGGTGTGCTGATCACCGTGAGGCCGGAATCGCCAACATCGCCATCACCAATGACCGCATCACGTGTCGGACCGCCCAGCGCGCTGCGCCCATGCATAAGGGATGCGATCGTCTTCTTGCCGCGCAGCGGCGCAAGTTCAACGTTCAGCCGGGACCACCCAGAACCGGCTGCGGGTTCCATATTCGTCCTGACGATGCGTGTGGGCTGGTGGGTCTTGATGATCAAGCGCGCCCTGCCGTGCCCTGTGACGCCGTACCGATAGCTTTTGACGAGGTTGGAGCGTTTCAGGTCACGCTTGTGAGGGAGCCGCAACGGCAACTCAGGAATGTCGATGACAACCCGGTCTGGGTTGCGGAGCACGAACGCTTTGTAACCGACAGTTTTTGGCAGTTCGATCACGAAGCGCGTGGCCCGGGCCTGGCCGTCGAACGCACCGTTGAATTGAGCGTGGGAAGGACCCGCCAAGCAAGCGATAGCCAGCGCACAAGCGAGCGCGCGCCAGCACTTGACCGCGCGTGCGTGCAACGTGCGAAGGATGCTGTCTGACGGTTGCGGGACGCCTGAGCATCGCGTCGCCGGTCGCCCAAAAGGGGCGCCGATCGGATAGTGATAAATACGCATCACGAACACCATCTCGAACACACCCCATCGCAAACGAAGCCTTGCGTGCTGATTGCGCAGCACAGGGTGTGAGCGGCTCAAAAACGGGCTTTGTTGTGACGGCAAATCGTTGAGACTTTGTTAAGGTTACACGACCGTCAGCCAGCGGCCCACACCTGGGCGCGACGGCTGAGATCTCGCGCATTTGCGTGCCGCCATAAATCAATGCGGCATTACAACGAAACGGTTCCTACCTAGAAACGAAGTTCAAAAAACAAACGCAGTCATTTCGCGCCTTGCGTGCTGAGCATTTCCATCAATTTGGCGGCGAATTTAATTCAATTTCGGCCGACCGGGCGTGGCGCGGCACCGGTACACGCCTGGAGCGGCGTTGGCCTTTGACCAAAACCTTTAGAAACTGCGCGCAATTGCGTGTATTCGGCTCTATGAGCACAACCAGACTTACAATCAATTTTATGGTTATCAGTTCATGAAGCACGTGAATTGATTTGCTTTTCGCGTAAAGCGTGCACTGTCTCGCATAAAGCTTAGTCTACGCCCATTTTTTCTGAAGATCGAAGTCAGGATGGCACCAAATTCAATAAAAGGCTAATCATTCCGCGCCGGGCGTTATGTGCTGGGTAACCAAC
>CAZGNQ010000128.1:0-9827 GCA_964527285.1 uncultured Hyphomicrobiales bacterium
GCCTCGGATCTGAGATCTCGGCAGCCGGTGATGCAATGGCGGGAACAATCGTTGGGGCCGGCATATGCCTCTGCCCGGCTGAATGGAGCGGCGGCACTGCTGGACGGTCACGCATACATGTCGGGCGGCGAAAGACACAGATGCGCAGCCATCACCCGTTCTGCCGGGATCTGCCGGTCGGCCGCGAATGCAACCAGCAGGCTTTCATTGCGCGTTACGTAGTCCAGAACACCTGCGTGAAGTGCGCCGCTGTCAGCAAGATCGCGCAAGTCCTGCGGTCTCAGCCCTGACGTCGAGAGAAAATCGGCCAACTGGCCGGGGTCACTCGAAAAGAAGGTTAACGCTTCAATCGCAAGCGCCTGCGCTTCCTCAATTTCCATCTGGAAAGCGCGATATTCAGCCATTTTCGCCTCTAATGTTCGCTGGTTCGTCTGGGTCTTGGATGCTGGCGTTTGCCGCTCTGCGCACTGTTTTCCGCATCATTTCCGGGATGTGGGCGGACTTGAGTGTCGGCGCGTGTAACCACGCATTTACTCTCACGGGCTACCACCAGACGACGCGAAGGCGCGATTGCGGTTCACTGTGCAACCGTCCGCCGACCGCATTCTGGCAGAGCCGTTGCGAGTATCCATGCTGACCAGCACGCCACCTGATGTTTTTCCCGAAAACGATGTGCGAGCGCACACCGCGACGCCCGCTGTTCGGCGATTGCGGCGGCTTTCTGCACCGCGCCCGCGCGCAACGCCGCCGGCCCGCCCGCGCACGGTGCTGATCGTCGAAGACAATGAGCTTAACATGAAGCTCTTCTCGGATCTTCTCACCGTTCATGGATACACAGTTGTGGAGGCACGGGACGGCCGCAGCGCTTTGCCGATGGCCCGCAAGCATGCCCCGGACCTCATTCTTATGGACATTCAGCTCCCAGAGCTCTCGGGGCTCGAGGTCACCGAGGTGCTCAAGGCCGACGTGGATTGCGCTCACATTCCAGTCATCGCCGTCACGGCCTACGCCATGCGCGGTGACGAAGAGCGCATCAAGCAAGGGGGCTTCGAAGCCTACCTCTCCAAGCCGATCTCGCTGGCAGGCTTCATTGCAACCATACAGAAGTACATCGGCAGTGCGCGTCCTGAAGGGATGCAGCAATGACAGCACGCGTGTTGGTCGTCGATGATATTCCTGCGAATGTTAAGCTGCTGCAAGCTCGCCTGACGGCGGAATACTTTGACGTCCGCACAGCGCTGAGTGGCCAGGAAGCGCTCGATCTGTGCGCGCGCGACAGCGTTGATGTGATCCTGCTTGACGTCATGATGCCGGGCCTGGACGGCTTTGAGGTGTGCCAGCGCCTTAAATCGGCGGATGCCACGCGCGATGTGCCTGTTGTCATGGTGACCGCACTCGATCAGCCGGACGATAAGATCCGTGGGCTGGAGGCCGGGGCAGACGATTTCCTGACAAAACCGGTTGATGAAGTCGCACTCATCACGCGGGTCAAAAATCTGGCGCGGGTTAAGACCCTCAATGACGAAATGCGCGCGCGCGCAGCAACGGGCCAGCGCATGGGGCTGGACGCGTTTCCCGACATTGTGGGCGACGACGCTTCCATCGACGGGCGCATCCTGCTGGTCGAACACAGGGCCCGTTCGTCACGATTGTTGGCCCGTCATCTGGGCGACGAACACCAGGTGACGACCGTGCGCTCGCTCGATGAAGCGCGCACGGCCATGGCGGCAGGGTCCTATGACGTGCTGATTTCGAGCCTGGATGTCGATGGTGAGGACGGGCTGCGGCTGTGTTCGCAGGCCCGCTCCAGTGAGGTTACCCGCCACCTTCCGATCATTCTGCTCGCCGAAGTGCACGAACAGGCGCGGCTGCTGCGTGGTCTGGATATGGGCGTCAACGACTATGTCATGCGCCCCATCGAGACGACCGAGCTCAAGGCGCGGGTGCGCACGCAACTGCGCAAGAAGCGTTACGCCGACTACTTGCGCTCCCGGCTCGATGAGAGCGTCGAACAGGCGGCCATCGATCCGCTGACGCGGCTTTTCAACCGCCGCTACCTGGAGAACCATCTCAAGGTCCAGATCCGGACAGCACTGGCCTCCAGCAAGCCCCTTTCGGTTTTGCTGGCTGACATCGACTACTTCAAGTCGGTCAACGATACCTTTGGCCACGACGTGGGTGATACGGTGCTGCGGGAGTTTGCTGAACGCATCGCCGACAGCGTCCGCGGACGCGACTTGGCTGCCCGGCTCGGCGGTGAGGAGTTCGTGCTCGTGTTGCCGGACACGGAACGCGACAAGGCTCTGGATATCGCTGAAAGGGTGCGACAGCGCATCGATTGTGCACCGTTTGTCATATCAGATGAGGGCGAGGCGATCCGCGTGACAACAAGCATCGGCGTCTCGTGCCTTGGGCCGGGCGTTGACACCGTTGCTACCATGATCAAGCGCGCTGATGTCTCGCTGTACCGAGCGAAGTCTTTCGGGCGGAATCAGGTGGAATGCGACGCGGCCTGATGGTCGTGAGCGGGAACTGGATCTGTGGCTTCCTGTGGAAAACTCCTCCATACAACGAAAGGTTAGCATCGTTCAGCTGAGACACGTCAAGCGCGCAGGACGCAACCACTGTTAACTAAAGTATCCGAGGAGCCGGTCGGATCATGCACAAATTGCTCAAAAAAGCGTCACTGAGCAATAAATGACCTGGATAGTCAGTTGCAAAACCTGAATTTCTAGTTGCTGGCCCTCGATTCGCCATATTGCAAACCGCTCTAAACCAATGAATAGTTTTGGGGTACGGTTAGAAGATCCAAAGCGAATCGACAGTGTGTTGACGTTGCAGCACAGCCAAACATATTCTAACCAAAATGCGTTTCTAGCTTAATCGTGTCCGGGACACCCGGGCATTACGAGGCTGGGTGGCATCCAACGCCCTCTTTGGAACAGCCGCCCCGCTAAGCTGGTCCCTCGCGTCCAAGCCGGTTCTACCCCGCTGCCGGCCGACGCGAGGGCCAGTCTCTCCCAAGACGCGACTCCACCGACTTCATGCACAAGCCCTCACCAGCGCTGGCGCTCTTCGATCGAGTTGCCGACGGCTGCGTGATCAGGGCTGGAGCAGCGCGCTACTTGATCTTGGCTTCCTTGAACTCAACGTGCTTCTTGACGACGGGGTCGTATTTACGGACCGTCATCTTCTCGGTCATCGTGCGGGTATTCTTTTTCGTGACGTAGAAATAGCCCGTCTTCGCGGTGCTCACGAGGCGGATCTTCTGTGTGGTCGGCTTCGCCATAAAATTTCTCCAAACCCGGAAGATCGGCCGTTTGCCTGTTGCGTCTCACTTTGTCAAGCAGGGGCCGGGCGGACTGTCATAATAGCGTCACAAGTCCCACACTCACGTCAGCGCCACTGTATCGAAAGTCCCGCCCTCACGGCTCCGTCAGCGTGACTGGACACCGGGGCGGGCCCGCCCCGTCACGCGCCGCTTTGTGGTATGGGCTCGCGTGCGAAGCCACCTGGGACATGGTTGTAAAATACCGGGCACGGAGGATTGGCGCCCCCGGCCATGGCGTCCCCATAAACTGCAGCGGTGGCCATCACATCGTTGAAGATCTGCCGGGTCATGACGTGCAGGTCGAGGCCGGCGCCGCATGTCGCATCCGCCCAGACCAGCGCTTCAAATTCCCCGTCTGTGGCATCAGCCGTCGCGATCGGGGCATCGCCCTGACACACAAAAAAGCGTGTGTCATAGCGTCGGGGGCGCCCTGGCGGCGTGATTGCGCGCCCAAGATAGATCAATCCTGACAGGCCGGGAAGTGCACCGTGGGCGAGCACGTGCTGCCACCCGGGCGAGCCCGGTGCGCGCTTCGGTTGCCAGCGCCGCTCCGGGCGCCCGAACAAGAGCCCCGTCTCCTCGAAGGTTTCACGCAGAGCCGTCAGCCCGAGGGCGTGGACGTTTGCGCTGAGGGCAACATCATCGACGTCGTGGGCCAAGGCGTTGCGCGTTGGCGCATCGAACCTGTGCTCTGCGGGCATGAGGCCGGCCATCTCGACGTCAGCGTCTTCGAGGCGCCCCCCCGGGAAGACATACTGATGCGGTACGAACGTCTGCGTGGCGCGGCGTTTGCCAAGCAGAACCTCTGCACGTCCACTGCGCGCCATACGGATCGCTATGAGGCTCGCGGCATGGCGTACGGGCACCATTGTCGCCGCCTCTGCGCCCGCGTCACGCACCGCTGGCCTCCTGCTCGTTTCCGGAAAAGCCATGCATGCGCTCCGCCCATTGAATGCCGATGATGGCGCCTTTAACGCTGGGCAGCAACGCAATGCTCGATGCGGCAATGACCGGCAGCCAGACAACCGCGTGCAGCCAGGTCGGCCAGCCGAATGATTTCTCGACCCAGAGCACAAGCCCGATGACGATATGCCCGACAATGAACATAACGATGTATGGCGGCGCGTCATCGGCACGGTGGTGGTGGAACTCGGTGCCGCAGTTGGCGCACGTATCGCTCACCTGAAGCACACCGCTGTACAAAGCCCCAATGCCACAGGCCGGGCATTTCCGACGAAGGCCGCGCAGGGCCGCCGTCACGGCGCTGCGGTTTCCATCCACTGCAACCGGTGCGGCGCCAGCCGGCGGCGTTGTGTCCTGGCGCCCAGAATTGTCCTCGAACATCGGTTCTCCTTGTGATTGCCGTGCGCGGCGCTGAGCGGGCCGATCACCCCTAACGCCGACCCTCACGCCGACCTTGGCGCCGCCGCACCCGCCCGCGGTGACCGGTGCGGCCCTTGCCCCGTCCATCGCGGGCCGCTGGATCTCGACCACCTTTTCCGAGTGCTGCCCGGATTGTGGGAATTTTTTCTGGGTGGCTCACCATCGAGAAGCGCATTGCGCCCGCTGATGCAACTACCTCTTCCAGACGCACTTCGACGCTGGCGCCGAGCCGGTAGCCTTTGTGGGAGCGCTCGCCGACCAGCGCATGGGCCACCGCGTGGTGAATGTAGTAGTCGTCATCGAGCGTCGAGATCGGAATGAAGCCATCAGCGCCCGTATCATGCAGCCGGACAAACAGACCGGAGCGGGTCACGCCGGAGATGCGCGCGCGGAAGCGTGCGCCGCATTGCGTGGACAGGTGCATCGCGATCAGCCGGTCGACGGTCTCACGTTCCGCCTGCATGGCCTTGCGTTCGCTCATTGAGATTGAACGGGCCATATCCGCAAGGCGCCCGATGTCCTCATCGCGCAAACCATCGCGTGGGCGTGCGTGCTGCGCGCCCAGAACGAGGCGGACCAGCGCGCGGTGGACGAGCAGATCGGCGTAGCGGCGAATGGGCGATGTGAAATGCGCGTAGCGCTGCAGATTGAGCCCGAAATGGCCGATGTTCTCCGGCGTGTATTCCGCTTGTGATTGCGCTCGCAGCACCACCTCATTGACCAGTGGCTCCACGTCCTGGCCGACAACCTGGGTCAAGACCGCGTTCAGGTGTGCGGGCTTGAGGTTCTGTGCCGGCGGGATGGTGAGCTCCAGCGTGTCGAGAAAATCCTTGAGCGCCAGATGCTTCTCCCGCGAGGGGCTGTCGTGCACCCGGTAGACCACCGGGGCGGCCGCCTTCTCCAGTGCTTCGGCTGCCGCGACATTGGCCTGGATCATAAACTCCTCGATCAGGCGATGGGCATCGAGGCGCGGCGGGATACGAATGTCTTCGACAAGGCCCTGGGCGTTCAGGATGATCTTGCGCTCCGGCAGATCAAGCTCCAACGGAGCGCGCGCGCGGCGTGCAGCATTGAGCGCCTGGAACGCGCGCCACAGCGGAACAAGGCAGCTCTCGCGCAGACTGATCGCCGCCGGGCTCGCGTGATGGGCGTCGACCTTGCTGGCGTCGGGGCCGCAACCGATCGGGATCGCAGCGTCCGGATCGCGCATGCCGTCGCCGTGGTCGATCGCAGCCTGTGCCTCGATGTAGGAGAGCTTGGCGTGTGAGCGCATGACGGCGCGCATGAACTCCTGGCGTCGCTTCACTCCATCCGCGCCGAACACCATGCGCACGGCAAGGCAAGGTCGCAATTCACCTTCGCGCAGGGAGCATAAATCGTTGGAGATCCGCTCCGGCAGCATGGGCACGACACGGTCGGGGAAATAAACTGAGTTGCCGCGCTTGAGCGCTTCCTCGTCAAGTGCCGAGCCGGGGCGGACATAATGGGCCACATCGGCAATCGCGACGACGACCACATGGCCGCCAGGGTTTTGCGGATCGGTGTCCGGGCCCGCCCACACCGCATCGTCGTGGTCGCGTGCATCCGGCGGGTCGATGGTGAGCAGCGCAAGGTCGGTCAGGTCCGTCCGGCCAGCGGGGTCGACGTCTGGCAGCCGCGCGAGTTCTGTCTCGATGGCGTTGGGAAAGGCGTGCGGCAGACCGTGGGCATGGATGGCGATGAGGCTGACTTGGCGTTCAACTTCCGGGGTGTCGAGCACGTTCGTGATGCGGTCTTTCTGCAGGCCGGAATGGCCGCGCGTGGCAAGCGTGTATTCGACCAGGTCCCCGTCGCCAGCGCCGTTCTCATCACCTGGAAGCACTGAGGTGGCGCGCAACTGCTTCTTGTCGATCGGCATGACGCTGGCCGCGCTCAGCGGCGTCGCGGTATGAACGTTCGTGCGAAAAATGCCAAGAAATGGGCGGTCGGCGCGCGCCAGCCGGCGCACGATGATCGCTTCATGGCGGATGCGTTGGTTCTTGCGATCCGGATGGATGGCGTGGGGCTTCAGGAGGAAACGGTCGCCGCGTCCGGGCGCCCCGCCGGCCATGCGTCGCGGTACCTCAACGATCCGGATGAGGGGGCGCGGGCCGTGCTCCGTCTCCCAGCGCACGGGCTCGGCCAGCAATTCACCGTCGTCATCGTTGCCGACGATTTCAGCCACCACACGTGCGCCGAGCTGGCCGGGTTCCCTGAAGGATTTGCGATTGCCAGCGAGCTGGCCGTCCCGCGCCATTTCCCGCAACAGCTCTTTGAAGGCCGCACGGTCGTCGCCCTTGATGTTGAAGGCGCGGGCGAGTTCGCGTTTTCCAGCCTTCAAGGGCGCTTCAGCGATAAAATCCAGGATGGCCTGGCGCGATGGCAGGCGCCCAACAGGGTTTCGCTCCGCATCAGGCCCGGATGAGCCGGCGGGATCGCCAGGGGCGCGACCGTCCGCATCGCGCTCGCGTCCCGTCCCGCGTGGTGTTGAAGGGCGCGCCACCAGCGGGCTCTAAGTCTCGCCGGACGCATCGCTGCCGGTGGCGGCAGGCGGGGCGTCCGTGGCGTTGTCGGCGGGCTTCAGGCTGGCGGTGCGTTTGGCGCCGGGCGCGCGTTTCAGCGGTTGTGCCGGCGCAGGATCATCGGAAGATGTCGACGCTGCACCCTTTGTTTTCGCCTTCGACTTCGCCGCGGATGCGGGCTTTGCGCCGGCTGAAGCAGCGGACTTGGTCGTGGTCTTCGCTTTTGCCTTTGATGGTGCCCGTGTGGTTGCCTTTTGGCCGTCAGCCGATGTGCTGGTGCCGGCTGTTTTGCTCGCACTCTTTCCTGCCGTCGTTTTGCCTGCCGTCGTCTTACCAGCCGTCGTTTTGGCCGCCGCCGACTTGGTGCCGGAAGCCTTTTTTGTCCCCGCGGCAGTGCCCTTCCCGGCGGCGGTTTTGCTCGCGCCAGCTTTGGCGCCACCGCTTTTGGCGGTGGTCTTTCTCGCAGCAGGCTTGCTGCCAGCCGTCTTGCCCTTTTCCTTCAAAAGCGTGACCGCTTCGTCGAGCGTCAGTTTTTCAAGGTCAGAGCCTTTTGGCAGGGTCGCGTTGGTCTTGCCGTGGCGGACATAAGGGCCGTAGCGCCCTTCCATCAGCTCCACTTTGGCACCGTCGTCCGGGTGCGCGCCCAACTCTTTCAAGGCCGACCCGCCGCGTTTCGCCTTGGCCTTGGACTTATCCGCGAGCAGGGCCACCGCACGGTTAAGCCCGACGGTGAAGACCTCCGCCGCCTCATCCAGCGTGGCGTAGGTGCCCGCGCACTCAACGAAGGGGCCATACCGCCCAAAGCCGGCGGAGATCAATTTGCCGCTTTCGGGATGGTCGCCGACGGGGCGGGGCAGTGCGAGCAGTTGAAGGGCCTCCTCGTAGGTGAGTTCGGCCGCATCGTAGCCCTTGGGGATGGACGCCCGTTTCGGCTTGTCCTTGCCTTGCGCTTCGCCCACCTGGATGTAGGGGCCAAAGCGGCCCGTGCGCACGGAGATGTCCATGCCCGTGTCAGGGTCCTGCCCGAGGACGCGGCCATCAGCGTTCGCCTGTTTGGCGGCCTCGGCATTGTCCTCCTTGAACTGCCGCGTGAACTTGCATTCAGGGTAGTTCGAGCAGCCGACGAAGGCGCCATAGCGCCCGACCTTGAGGCTGAGCTGACCGGTGCCGCAGGCTTCGCACTGCCTTGGGTCACCGCCATCCTCTTTGGGAGGAAAAACGTACGGCCCCAGGATCTCATTGAGTGCGTCGAGCACCTGCGAGACGCGCAGTTCTTTCGTGCCGTCGACGGTGGCCGTGAACTCGTTCCAGAAGTCTCGCAGAACGTCCTTCCATTCCAGGTTGCCGGCTGAAATGTCGTCGAGCTGCTGTTCCAGCGCTGCGGTGAAGTCATACTCCACGTAGCGGGAGAAAAACGATTTCAGGAACGCCGTGACAAGCCGCCCCTTATCTTCCGGCACCAGCCGCTTGGCATCGATGCGCACATACTCGCGGTCGCGCAGAACGCCCATGGTGGAGGCATAGGTGGAGGGCCGGCCGATGCCCAGTTCCTCCATCCGCTTGACGAGCGACGCTTCGGAATAGCGTGGCGGCGGTTCGGTAAAGTGCTGGGTGGCGGTGATCTTTTTAGTGTTCACGGCCTCGCCGACGGTCAACTTGGGCAGCCGGCGCTGGGCCTCGTCAGCCTCGTCGTCCCGGCCCTCCTCGTAGAGCTTCAAAAAGCCGTCGAAGGTGACCACAGTGCCCACCACGCGCACGGTGTAGACCGCGCCATCGCTGCCTGTGCCCTTGAGATCGACGGTGGTGCGCTCCAGCTCTGCCGAGGCCATCTGGCTGGCAACGGCACGCTGCCAGATCAGCCTGTACAACTTCAGGTCGTCGCCGCTGATGTGCTTTGCGAGGGTATCTGGTGTGCGAGAAAACTCTGTCGGCCGCACCGCTTCGTGGGCCTCCTGCGCGTTCTTCGCCTTGGTTTTGTACATGCGCGGCGTCTCGGGCAGATAGCGCTTGCCGTACTGATCGGAAATGACTGAGCGCGCGCGCGACAGTGCTTCAGGGATGATCTGCACGCCGTCGGTTCGCATGTAGGTGATCAGGCCGACCGTCTCCCCACCCAGGTCGATGCCTTCATAAAGTTTCTGGGCGACCTGCATGGTGCGGCTGGCGGAGAAGCCAAGCTTGCGCGATGCTTCCTGCTGTAGCGTTGATGTGGTGAACGGCGGTGAGGGGTTGCGCTTGACCGATTTCGCTTCGACGGAAGCGACCTCGAACGCGGCAGCCTTCATCGCATCGCGCACACGGTGTGCGTCGGCTTCGTTGTTTATGTCGAACTTGGCGACCTTCTTGCCGTCGATCGCATAAAGCCGCGAGATCAACTCCTCCTTGCCGCCCGTGAGGAGAAACGCGCCGATCTGCCAGTATTCCTGCGGGACGAACCGCTCGATTTCTTCCTCACGGTCGCAAATCAGCCGCAGAGCCACGGACTCCCCGCGGCCGGCTGACCGCGATCCGGGAAGTTTGCGCCAGAGCACCGGCGAGAGTGTGAAGCCCACGAGATAATCGAGCGCGCGGCG
>CAZGNQ010000129.1:0-9810 GCA_964527285.1 uncultured Hyphomicrobiales bacterium
CGCGCTTCGGACATCGACGAGGCGAACCCCTCCTCCACTTCATCGCTGGAATAGGCGATGCGCATGCCCTTGCCGCCGCCGCCGGCCGAGGCCTTGATCATGACGGGAAAGCCGATCTCCTCAGCAATGCGGATGGCTTCGCCCGTGTCCGGAATAACGCCCAGGTACCCAGGCACAGTGTTCACGTCGGCGGCATTGGCGAACTTCTTGCTCTCGATCTTGTCGCCCATCACCTCGATGGCCCGCACGTTTGGCCCGATGAACGCGATGCCAGCCTGCTGCAGCGCAGTGGCGAACCCCGCATTCTCCGACAGGAAGCCGTAACCCGGGTGGATCGCCTGCGCGCCCGTCTTGCGGGCCGCATCGATGATGTTCTCGATCACGAGGTAGGACTGCGCTGCCGGCGCCGGGCCGATCGCTACGGCCTCATCGGCCATTTCCACGTGGGGCGCCTCGGCATCGGCTTCGGAATAGACCGCAACGGTGCTGATCCCCATGCGCTTTGCCGTTTTCATCACCCGGCATGCGATCTCGCCCCGGTTGGCGATGAGGATCTTGCGAAACATCGGCGTCCATTCCCTTCGTCGGCGTTCATTCAGCCACTGGCGCTCGGCACCTCGCCACCCAGGCGCACGTTGTGCAACTGCACGACTTGCGCCCGTCGAGACGGGCCGGCACACGGCTCGGTGTCGGGGTTCTAGACGTCGCGCTGGCGAAGGAGAACCGTTTTTCGCATCGATGCGCGGGTGATTTGTTGCTTGCGCCGGAACCCAAGCGCCGGTGAAACCATGGGGGCTAGCACGCGGCCACGCGCTTGAGGCCAACGTGCGCCGCACGTCTGCCATGCGGGACTTGAACCGTCGGCCGGGCACGCGACATGCCCCACAGTCGGTTTGGCGACGCTCGCGATGCACTATCGGCGGGCCATTGAGCCGGACCAGTCAGCCGGCCGGCCAACCGCTAAAGAGACGGGCACTGCGAGGGACGGCGCGCACGGCGCGAGTGGTACGCTTCAGTGTTCATCCCGCCGCCGCGCACCCGCCGCCACTCACCGGCGAGCGCTCAGACGACCGTCGGTCCTCCCGGCGCGCCAGGAGCTTTTATGATCGACACGCTACCGACTGAGGCCGCGCACGGTGAAAGCGCCAGCGATCCGCTGGTCCGACATGTGAGCGACTGGCTCATCGCCCAGGCGCTCGCCGACGGAGACGTCAGCTCCATCGTGATGGGCTGCTCGGAACGTCTGCAAGCCGCCGGCATCGCATTGGCGCGCACCTACATCGTCCTGCCCACCCTCCATCCCCTGCACCGCGCGGTCGGCATCGTGTGGCAGGAGGGCGGAAGCACCACCGTCACAGGCTATCCGCATATCCCGGGCGGTGTTTCCGACGCGTATCTGCGCTCGCCCCATTACTTCATGAAGGAGCGCAACCTTGATCTGATGCGCGTGCGCCTCGAAGCTGAGCGCTCGAACCTGAGGTTTCCCATCCTTGAGGAGCTGCGCGCCGATGGCATGACGGACTATCTCGCCTTTGAGATGGACTTCAGGGCCATGGGCGAGGGCGCGACCACCGGCATGCTGGGCTCCTTTGCTTGCGACCGCAAAGGCGGTTTCACAGCTTCAGAGATCGCCGCGCTCATTCACATCCGTGGGCGGCTTGCCGTGGCGGTGCGCTCGGCCTTCAAGTCGGAGCTGATGCGCAACATCGCGCACACCTATCTGGGTCCGGAGACCGGCGCGCACGTGCTCTCCGGTCAGATCCAGCGCGGTGACGGCGAGGGCGTAACGGCGGTGATCTGGTATTCTGATCTGCGCGGGTCCACGCGCCTGGCCGACACGCTCTCATCGCAAGACTACATCGACACGTTGAATGCGTATTATGATGTCACGGGCGGTGCGATCCACGAGGCGGGAGGCGAGATCCTCAGCTTCATTGGCGATGGTCTGCTCGCCATTTTCCAGCCAGTTCCCTCACAGTCCAGCACTGCGGACACGGCGGGCTTGAGCGACGCAGCCTGCCGGGCAGCGGTCGCTGCGGGGACCGCCAGGCAACGGCTGAAAGCGCTGAATGGTGAGCGGGCTGCGGCGGGGCTGCAGCCACTGGAGTACGGTACGGCCCTACATTGCGGCGAGGTGCACTATGGCAATGTCGGCGTGCCCGACCGCCTGACGTTCTCGGTGTTCGGGGCCGCCGTGAACGAGGCCCAACGCATTGAGCAGCTCACCAAAACCCTCGGCAAGCCAATCCTGATGTCCGACAGGTTTGCCGCGATCAACGCCAAGCACGCGTGTTCACTCGGTCGCCATGAACTGCCGGGTGTCTCGCGCACGGTTGAGCTGCACGGGCTTAAGGGCCTCGACGACCTGGATGCGCTCGGATTGGCACTCGATCCCCAGGTCGGGAAACCGAACCAGGACACACCATCCACGGGCACCACGCAGACCGAACGCGGGCGAGCGACCGACAAGGCACAACGCCCACCACGCCCGGCAAGGCCAAAACAGGCGCCATCGAAGTCGGTCGCGTGAGGGGCAGCAAACCCACTCTTGCGTGGCGCTTCTACAACAGTGCCCTGAAGGCCACCACGCTGGCGACGCCGACTGCGAACGTTGCGAGCAGGGGGAGGCGAAATGCGGCAACGGCGGTGACGGCGGCGGCGGCCCAGTCGGCAGGGCCACCGGCGGCAACCGACGGGGCGATCACCGCTGTCAGAACAGCGACGGGCAGGGCATCCAGCCCGGCCTTCAGCATTGGCCCGGGTTGATGTCGACGCAGGACCATCGCCCCGAACGCACGCGTGGCATACGTGCACACGCCCATTGCGGCGATGGCCAGGAGCGCGCTGGGCCCGATCGTCAGGTCATTGAGCATGGGAGCGGCCCTTATGCTCTCTCTCCCGCCCGCCAGCGACAGCACCATTGCCCGCAGCAACGCCATGCACCGCCACCGCAGTTGCCATTCCGGCTGCTCCGCCAGCGATGATGTACCATGTGCCGCCCAGCAGCGTTTTGGTCGCGATGGCCACAGCGGCTGCGACGGCGATCACCGCCAGGGTCGAGCGTCCCTGCCAGAAGCCGACGATCAGCGCGATGAAGAGCGCGTTGAATGCGAAATCGAGGCCGTAACGCGCCGGATCCTGAAGCAAGGCGCCAAGCGAGGCGCCAAACGCGGTCGCTGCCAGCCAGGAGACATAAAGCGACGTCCCCATGCCCCACATGAACCCATGGCTGAGGCCAGCCGAGCGCGCGCGGCGTTCTGCCAACGCCCATGTCTCGTCGGTGAGGAAAAAGAGCGTTCCATAGAGGTGCGGTGCTGAAAAATGCGGCATGGCCCTGGCGAGTGACGCGCTCATCATCACGTGGCGCAGATTGACCGTGAGGGCTGCGAAGCCCAGCGCCAGCCACGGCGCAGGGTCCGCCCACAGATCCAGCGCCACGAACTGTGACGCGCCGGCGAAAACGATGCCGCTCATCAGGACCGCCTCGGCCGGTGTCAAACCCTGCTGGATGGCAAGTGCGCCGAACAATGCGCCGATCGGGACGGCCGCGACGATCACCGGCAAAACGCAGAGGACGCCGTCAGCGTAAGCGCGCGCAAAAGTGTCTGACGCAGGCAGCGCCATGGCGTGATCCTCATTTCAGCAGGTGGACGGGGGTGCCCGGCGCCGCCCGGGTTATGGCGCCGCGCGCACCAACTCAAGCCATTGCGCCTCGGTGAGCACCGCGATGCCGAGTTCCTCGGCCTTCTTGAGTTTGGAGCCGGCCGCCTCGCCGGCCACCACGTAATCCGTCTTTTTCGACACGGAGCCTGAGACCTTGGCCCCCAGCCGTTCTGCCTGTGCCTTGGCCTCCGAGCGCGACAGCTCAGCCAGGGTGCCTGTGAAGACGACCGTCTTGCCGCTCAATTCGGTCTGGACCGCCTGTGGTGCCTCGTAATCCTCAACATGGACCTGATCGAGTAAGGCATCGAGTGCACGGCGGTCAGCCGCATGGGAGAAAAACGCGATCATCGCGCCCACGGCCGTATCGCCAAGCCCGTCGATGCCGATCAGTTCGCGCCGCGCCTCGTCCGCAGCCGGCTCATCCTCGCCGCCGGTGGCGGCCATCACGGTTGCCTCGAACGCTTTCCATTGGCCGTACGTGCGCGCCAGGAGGCGGGCCGTGCCCTCGCCCACATGCCGGATGCCGAGTGCATAGATGAACCTGTCGAGCGCAATCGTGCGCCGGGCCTCGATAGCCGCGAACAGATTGCCGGCGGAGGTCTTGCCCCAGCCGTCGAGGTCGGCGATGCGCGGGAGGTCGGCCCCGTCACGGTTCGCCAGGGTGAAGATGTCCGCCGGGCCGCCGATCCGCCCTTCGGCATAGAAAGCGCGCACCTGTTTTTCCCCCAGGCCCTCGATGTCGAACGCATTGCGGGAGACAAAATGGATGAGCCGCTCGACGGCCTGCGCGGGGCATTGCAGCCCGGCAGTGCAACGCCGCACAACGTCCTGGCGGCCGGTGCGTGGATCGATTTCACGCTCGGCCGGGTTTCCGCAGACAGGGCAAACGGTGGGAAACTGAAAGGGTTCTGCGCCTACCGGCCGCTTGTCGAGCACCGGCTCAAGGATCTGGGGGATGACATCGCCCGCGCGCTGCAGAACAACGGTGTCGCCGATGCGCACATCCTTGCGCGCAATTTCATCCTCATTGTGCAAGGTCGCGTTGGAGACGACCACCCCGCCCACGTTCACCGGTTCCAGCTTGGCCACCGGGGTGAGCGCGCCTGTGCGCCCCACCTGCACATCGATGTGGCGCAGGATGGTCATGGCCTTGTCGGCTGGAAACTTGTGCGCGATCGCCCAACGCGGCGCCCTGGAGATGAACCCCAGTCGGTCCTGCCAATCGAGGCGATCCACCTTGTAGACCATGCCGTCGATGTCATAGCCGAGCGTCGCGCGCCGCGCACTGATGTCGGCATAGGCCGCCAGCACATCTGCAAGTGAGCCACAGACCCGCATCTCGGTGTTGACCGGCAGCCCCCACGCCGCCATGCGCTCAACGACGCCCGATTGCGTGTCCGCGGGCCGCTCGGTCACTTCGCCCCAGGCGTAGGCGAAAAACCGTAATGGACGCGACGCCGTGACAGCGGGGTTCTTCTGGCGCAAAGAGCCGGCGGCCGCGTTGCGCGGATTGGCGAAGGTTTTTGTTCCCTTGCTTACAAGATCCGCGTTCAAGGAGAAAAAGTCAGCATCCGCCATGTACACCTCACCGCGCGCCTCGAACACGGCCGGAACGTCAGTGCCGGTGAGCCGGTCGGGGATCTCGCGAATGGTGCGGACATTGGGCGTCACGTTCTCGCCAACGCTGCCATCGCCGCGCGTGGCAGCTGACACCAGTGCGCCATCCTCATAGCGCAGGGAGAGGCTGAGGCCATCGATCTTCGGCTCAACCGTAAGCGCGATCGCCTCGTCTTCGCCAAGCCCCAGGAAGCGACGGATGCGGGAGATAAAGTCGGCGATGTCCTCATCGTCGAAGCCGTTGGCGAGCGAGAGCATCGGGACGGCATGTGTGATTTTCGAGAACGCCGCTGACGGCGCTGCACCGACGCGCTCACTGGGGCTGTCGTCGCGCTTGAGATCAGGAAAACGCGCCTCGATGGATGCATTGCGCGCGCGAAGCGCATCGTATTCGGCATCACTGAGTGCCGGAGCGTCGTCCACATAATACGCGGTGTCGGCGTGCGCGATCAGCTGGGTGAGGCGTTCCAGTTCGCCAGCAGCCTCATCGCAGGTGAGCGCTTCAACAGGGCGGTTGGCCGCCCCCTCAGTCTGATCGGTGCGCGCGCGCGGCATGATGTTGGACCACGGTGGAGCTTGCGGACAGTATGACTGACCCGGTGGGCAGCAGCGCCACGGCCAATCAATCTGTCAGTTATGGTGTGGGCATCGGTTAGAACGTTCGCGGGTCGCCGACCAGTGAAAGCGCTGGGGCGGGACGCCACGGCTGCGGGCACGTGGACAAAGTGGACACCGAGATGCACGTCCCAAAACGGATGTCGTGATGAAGACGCCGGCGCGTTCCGCCCGGTCCGGACGTTCATTCGCCTTTGACGTGATTGCTTGAGGCGAATGCTTCGCCCGTTCATCGATCACCGCGCCACGTCGAACCGGGCGCCGGTGAAGCGCGTTGGTTCTCAACAGGACCTGAAAACGGACGGCACTCTGGAGCGCTGCGCGGCGCCACTCTCCCCGATATCAGACTGGGACGTTACCAGGCCCGAGCCCTGATCAGATCAGGAGCCCTATCAGAACGGGTTGAGAGACGAGACGCTCTTCACGGTGCGGTTCCACGCCTTGCTGATCCAGGAGCCGCGATTTTCCGCCGGTTGTAGCCCGCCCTCGGCAAGCAGCGCATAAGAGCGCTTGTACCACTCGCTTTCCGGGAAGTTGTGTCCGAGGACGGCAGCAGCCGTCTGTGCCTCCGGCTGCACACCGAGCGACAGATAGCTTTCCGTCAGACGGTAGAGCGCTTCTTCGACATGCACCGTCGTCTGGTATTTCACGACCACGGTCCTGAAGCGGTTGATGGCGCCCGTGTAGTTTTGGGTGCGCTGGTAATACCGGCCCACTTCCATCTCGTTGGCCGCCAACACGTCCTTGACGATGCGGATGCGGTTCTCCGCCTCCTTGGCGTATTTCGATTGGGGGTAGCGACGCTTCAGCTTTTCCAGCTCGACCAAGGCGAGCCGAGAATTCGACTGGTCATTGCCCGGGCCGGACATGCGGTCGAAGTAGGACATCGCGATGATGTGGTGCGCGAGCGCTGCCTCGCTCGTGCCGGGGTGCAGCGTGGTGTAGCGCTTGGCGGCGGCAATGGCGTCCGTATAGTTCTGGGCCTTGTAGTGGCTGAAGGCCGCCATGGCGAGCGCACGACGCGCCTGCGGTGCGTAGGGGTGCTCGCGGTCGACATCCTCGAACTTCTTCGCCGCATCCGCATATTCGCGCTCATCGAGCAGCGCGTCAGCCGTCTCGTACATCGTTTCTGGAGGCGTGACGTCGGTCACGTCAGCAACATTCTCCGTGCTGCCGGAGAACATCGAACACCCGCCCAGCGGGAGCGCGGCGACAAGGCAGATCATCAGCATCGCCCTGGACGCCTTGCGCCCTGATGCGCAGACAGATCGAACCGTGCGAGCCGACGATGCGGTGCGTGAGATCATGATGACAAGCGCTCTTGCTGCGGTTCCGCTGGCGAAGGGGCCACGTTGCGTGCGGGTCACCCGATGACGGCGCATGATTCGCGCGCCTACCTGTCTTCGCTGCCTTAAGCATGTGGCGGGGTCAAGGCCGGCCCAGGCTTGCGGGCTGACGGCCAACGCTTTGACTGAGGTGAACAATCCCCAGCGCGGAACGTGCGATTGCCTTGCCTCTGTTGAATGGCGCTCTGATGGATGGCGCCCTGGTGTACGGCCGTGACCCTTGTAGGGAACGTCAACGCTCAGCAGAGGTGATGCGATAGAGGCGATGCGATTCTGGCGGCCATCACATGGGCAACCATCGCTGCGGATCACCACAACTCAGAGAGCCACACGATCCAACGGATCGGCGCGTAACGTAGGGGAACACAGAAACTTGTGTCATGCCGTCTTGCGCGCGGGCCAGAAGCCAGCGGTCCAGTGACGGTATAAAGTGCTTTCAGGACCAGTATTCCGCGAGGCCGCTATTCACCCGCAGGCGCACGATCACCGATCATGTCGGCCTAGGCAGTCAACAAACTCACTCGGCAGCGAAATTGACTGCCACCGGCGCGCCACGACCACGCCCATACGCCGGCACAACGGCGGGCTTGGGCTCGCGCACACGCGGCGCTTCAACGATGGCATAGGCGCTCGGATCAGCGAAGAGCGCTTGCAACACCAGTGCATTCATCCGGTGTCCGCCGCGGTATGACGAGAACCGCGCCAGCAGCGGTGCGCCAGAAAGGGCGAGATCACCAACCGCATCCAGGGCCTTGTGGCGGACGAACTCGTTCGCGTAGCGCAGACCTTCAGGGTTCAGCACACGATCACCATCCAGAGCGACGGTGTTGTCGAGCGAAGCGCCGTGCGCGAGGCCCACCTTCCAAAGCTTCTCGACGTCCGACATGAACCCGAACGTCCGGGCGCGGGACAGCTCCGCCCGGAACACTGCCGGAGACAACTCCGCAGCATACCGCTGCCGGCCGATCGTCGGCGTGTCGAAGTCAATCTCCACATCGAGGTAGAAGCCAGAGTGCGGTGCCAGTTCCGCCCAGGACCCGCCATCCTCAACGCGCACCGGCTTCAGCACCTGCACGTAGCGGCGCTGCTCAGCCAATTCCACGACGCCGACCTCATCAATGGCCGCGACGAACGGCGCTGAACTGCCATCCATGATTGGCACTTCGCCACCGTCCAGACACACCAGAACATTGTCCACACCCATGGCCCGCAATGCGGCGAGCAGATGCTCGACGGTGCCGACGACGGCCCCGTCCTCACAGCCCAGCACTGTGCAAAGCTGGGTGTTGACCACGTGTTTGCTCTCGGCCGGAAGCGTGATCGTGCCGCGACGCTCGCAGTCGACGCTGAAAACGATGCCAGTATCGGCATCAGCAGGGATCAATGAGAGTGTCGTGGGCTTGCCGGAGTGAACACCATGGCCAGTCAGGAGCGCTTCAGTTGCAAGCGTCGTCTGGCGTTCGCCAAGAAAACCACGTGACATGAACCGTCTCCCGATGCCGTGCGCCGAAGTGAGCGACTATGAGGGTCTGAACTCAAAGACGCGCCCTGAATGGGCAAACACAGGCTGTCGAAACCTGTTAACGCAGTACTTGTCTCGACAAGTCGGACACTAATCTGTGGCAGATCGGGATCACAAATCACGGATCGTTACGTTGTGTTACAGACCTGCAAGACGATGAAACATAACAGGTCAAATCATTGATTTTGAAAAGAAAACTCATCACATAAATCTGGCAAGTTTGACTGAATTGCAGCGCCTGCCACCCGACTGCCACGCTCCACAACAGCAGAAATGACACAGAAATCTCGAATCACTCCACAGATTTGATTCGAACTTGACAGTCGCCTCACGATCCACGGCGCAGGAACGGCGGGATCACGCTGTTTTCGCCGTCCGTTGCTTCGCCATCGCCCGCTTGGCCGTGCCCGCGCGCTGACGAACGGTCGGGCTCGTCCACTTCGATCGCCTTGCGGCCCGTGAGACGCTCGAACATCGTGGCGCGGCGGCGCTGCCCACCGCTTGCACCCGAGGCCGAAGCGGCCCCGTCACGCGCTGCGACCTGCGCCGATGTGCGCGGACCTGTGGATGCCGCGCGCGGGAACGCATCGAGATCGGGCAAGCGGTGCGGCACGTCATCAATGTCAGCGGGAGCGGCGGGCACAAACGTCGGCTCGTGTCGTTGCGATCCACCGGTCTCGGCTCGACCTTGGTGGTCCACGTCCCCAGGCCCGTGCGCTTGCATATGGCGGCCATCGGACGCGTCAGCCTGCTCAGGTGCGCGGTGCACCCGGCCCATGATGGTGGGGCGGTCCAGTTCAATCAGCGTATCAGCGCCGTCATGATCGCGCCTCCCATCGCCACCGCTGTCATTGTGGTTCATCCGCGACCCGACGTTCTCACGCCCCTGGCGTGCCGTCGCATCGGCCCCGCCGGACAGGATGTGACTGCCGCGGAGCACCGGGGCGCCGCCGGGCTGACCGGCCGGCAGCGGACGCTCCGGGCGTGCGCTATCAGCCCCCGCCGCGGCCGGGGGGGGGGGGGGGGGGGGGGGGGGGGGGGGGGGGG
>CAZGNQ010000130.1:0-9786 GCA_964527285.1 uncultured Hyphomicrobiales bacterium
TTGCAGTCAGCCGGGCAATGCAGCCTGGCAATGCGGGCTGGCAATGCGGGCTGCTCCGCCAGGCAGGCTGCCGATAGCGCCCAGCAATCGTGCGCCAGGCAGCGTGTGCTAGGCGGCGTGTGCCATTGGCTGAGCGATGGGAAACCCGGCGCCTCAGCCCGGGGGTTGCCCAGATCAATCATGGGGCAATCACGGGTGCGATCAGAAGGGATGCGGCGATGCGGATCGAAAGCCTGGAGGTCTTCATCGTCGGCAACCCGCCACCCGGCTTCGGCGGGCGCTACTTCGTCTTCGTGAAGCTGGCGACAGCGTGCGGCGTGATCGGCTACGGCGAAATCTACGCCGCCAGCTTTCATCCGGCGACCGTCAAGGTGATGGCGGAGGACGTGTTCGCCCGATATCTGGAGGGAGAAAGCCCTTTCAACACGGAGCGGCTGTTCCGTCGCGCGCACGGCTCGGGATTTTCCTTCCGTCCCGACCCCAGCATGATGGGTATCGTCAGCGCCTTTGAGATGGCCTGTTGGGACATCGTGGGAAAGGCGCTCGATCAGCCCGTGCATAACCTGCTCGGCGGGCGCGTGCACGAGCGGCTCCGCACCTACACATATCTCTATCCGGATCCAGACCAGGACGCGGGCGATTTTTATTCCGATCCCCACGCCAGTGCGGCCCGCGCGGCGGACGCCGTGGCGCAAGGCTTTACGGCCGTCAAATTCGATCCCGCCGGCCAGTACACCGTCCACGACGGGCGTCAGCCGGACCTGGAGAGCCTGACCCGTAGCGCCGAGTTCTGCCGGCTGATCCGCGAAGCCGTGGGCGACCGGGCGGATCTCTTGTTCGGCACCCACGGCCAATTCACAGCCGCTGGCGCACTTCGCTTGGCCCAGCGCATCGCCCCCTACGACCCGCTGTGGTTTGAGGAGCCCACGCCGCCCGACATGCCGGAGGAAATGGCAAAGGTTGCGCGCGGCACCACCGTTCCGGTGGCAACCGGTGAGCGCCTGACGACCAAGTGGGAGTTCGCGCGCGTGCTGAACACCGGCGCGGCTGCCATACTGCAGATGAACCTCGGCCGGGTTGGCGGCCTGCTGGAGGGGAAGAAAATTGCCGGCATGGCCGAGGCGCACTACACGCAGATCGCGCCACATCTCTACTGCGGTCCGATCGTCGGTGCAGCCAATATGCAATTGGCGGCCACATGCCCTAATTTTCTCATTCTCGAGAGCATCGGCAAATGGGATGGATTTTTCTCCCAAATCCTGAAGACGCCGCTGCACTGGGAGGATGGCGACCTCATCGTGCCGGATCGCGCCGGGCTGGGCATCGAGTTGGACGAGGACGTCGCCCGCGCACACCCTTACGACAGCGATCGTCTGCACCTGGAAATGGGCGATGAGCCTTACGATCCGCGCCGCCATGGTCGGTTTGCCGGCGGGTGACGACCGCTCAGCCACATCCCTCCAAGGTTGTGGCGACGACCCACCAGCCAGGGTGGCGAGCGGTAATGGCATTGGCCAGTTGCTTTGCTTCGTCGGCGGTGCCGCACAATGCGAACCACGTGGCGCCGGAGCCTGACATTCGCACCAGCAGAGGCTGGACCTCGGGCGAGCCATGCAACGCCTGCTCCACCTCAGCCATGCCTGGCGCGACGCGCAAAGCCGGCGACTGCAGGTCATTGGTCCGCGTGCCGGCCCATTCCGCAACGTCCTCAACGGTGGCAAGCGATGGCGGGACGAACGCGCTTTCGGCGGCGTCACAGGAGGACGTCTCGGCATCATCGCTCAACGGTGGCGCCGCCAATTCCCTGAAGATCTGCCCGGTCGGCACGGCGATGCCCGGATTGACCAGCACGGCGGGGAGATCCGGCAACCGCGCCACGGGCGTCACGATCTCGCCGATGCCTTCCATCATTGCCGGGCGCGCCAAAAGGCAGACAGGGATATCCGCGCCAAGTGACGCGGCGAGCGCGATCAATGCCGGTTGGGCCGCCGGCGGTGAAAACGTGCGCGACGCCGGCGATCCGTCGGGCATGCGCGCTTGCATGAGAATGCGCAGGAGCGCCGCAGCGTCCGACGAGCCACCGCCAATACCGGCTGCGACGGGCAGGTTTTTCTCAAGCGCGAGCGTGGCGGGAAGTGGCGCGCCAGGAAATGCCTCGGCCCAGGCCCCAACAACGCGTGTCAGCAGGTTCTCCCCCTCGATCGCGCCGCCGAACGGGCCATACACGTCGAGGCGAACGCCCTCCGGCGTTGGCCCGAGCCGGCCCTGTCGCCCGCCATGGCTCTGGTCTGCGGAGGGAAATTCCGCGGTCAGGCGATCGCCCACGTCGGCGAAGACCACAAGCGAGCGCAACGCATGGTAGCCGTCAGGACGCCGACCAAGAACCTCAAGGGTGAGGTTGACCTTGGCGGGCGCGGTTTTTGTCATCATCGCTTCGGGCGTGCCTCGGCCGGCCGCACGGTCTCCGCTGGCCGCTTCCGCACGCGCAGCTGGGTGCGATTGCGCAGCGCCCGAATGCGCGTGGCTCGAGCCCACGACGCTCACACCCGCTTAAATCAATTGTCGCTTGTGACGGGCTTTTTACGGCTGGGCGGCGACGCCGTCGGTTGGGCCTCGCCCTCCGTCGTGCCATCAGCGCTCGCCTGCTTCGTCACAGGCCCATCAACAGGCGCCAGGCCTTTCAGCAGCTTGGCTTTGATCTTCGGGATCTCTTTGTCCTCGGGCTCCAACGTCAACGCCTGATCCCACTGGTAGCGCGCCTCCAGCTTGCGGCCGACGCGCCAGTAGGCATCGCCAAGATGATCATTGATCACAGGATCTTCCGGACGCAGCTCCACCGCGCGCTCAAGGTACTGCACCGCCTGCTTGAACTTGTTCTGCCGATAGTAGGCCCACCCCAGGCTGTCGACAAAGTAGCCATCATTCGGCTTCAGGCGCACGGCCTTACGGATCAGCTCCATCGCCTCGGCGAGGTTCATGTTCTGATCGACCCACGAATAGCCGAGATAATTCAGAACCAGCGGTTGATCCGGGTCCAGCTCCAGCGACTTCTTGAAGTCCACCTCAGCCTCGCTCCAGCGCCCCAGCCGCTCGTAACAGACGCCGCGGGCATAGAAGTAGTTCCAGTGCTCCTTCGTCGGGCGCTCAATCAGATTGATGGCCTGCGTGTAACGTGTCGCAGCCTTGTCGAACGCCTTGGTGCCACGCAAGGCGTTGCCGAGCGCGAGCAGGATGCGCCGACGGCGATCCCGCAGGACCGTGTCGTCGTCGATGCGGACCGCAGCGCGCAGTGCGCGGAGCGTTTGCGGCCCGACGACGCCATCGACGTCCAGGCCCTCTTCCTTTTGAAATGCCCGCACTGACCGGCGCGTCGCCGGCCCGGCGATGCCGTCATAGGACCCTTCATACGCCCCCAGTTTCGCCAGGAACTCCTGTGCCATGCGAATGCGAGCGCGCACGTCGCTCGGCAGCCCACCAGCATCCGCCGCAGCAGTTGCTACGGCTTCGCCCTGAGGTGCGCCACTCTGCGAGCTGGACTGTGCATCGTCGGGGTCGGCGTTGTCGGCCGCGTTGTCCGTCGCGGCGGTGGCAGTGACCGCAGTGCCGGCATCGCCGCCTGCGCCGTCGCCGTCCGTGTCATCGCCGACCGTGCCGGAGCGGGCAGGCAATGCGGAGCGCTCAAGCATGCCTTCCAACTGCGCAATGGCATCAGCATCGCGCTCCATCACGCGCAGGGTGAATGAGCGCCGCAATGCCGCGTCGAAGGCGTAGGGGGAAACCGTGTCGATCTTGGCGTAGGCGTCGACCGCACTGTCGAACCGACGGGTCGATTCGTAGACGTTTGCGAGGCCGTAGCGCGCAACATCTCGGTTGCTGTCAAGCAGCAGCGAGAACTGCAGATATACAGTGCCGATGTCGACACCGCCCTCGCCGGCCAACGCTTCACCAAGCCCGAAAAAGACCTCTGCAAGCCCCGATTGTGCGTCCTTGACGAGGAAGTCCAGCTTGAGCCCGTCGCGCAGGGCCAACCGCATGGTTTGCGCAACCGAGTCCGACCCGCGCGTGGCGCGAATGTGCTTGTTGAGGACGGTCAGCGCCTCCTCGTTGCGGCCGAGCGCTGAGAGGTGACGCGCGTAACCGAGCGCAACGCGCAGTGTGGCCGGCTCCTCCTTGAACAGCCCGGCCCAGGTCGTTTCAGCGAGGTTGGACAGACCAAGCACGTCTGCCATCAGCGCACGATGGTATTCGCGATAGAACCGCGCCCAATCCTGATCGAGATTGGCCAGCGCCGCGAAGGCCGCCTTGCTGTTGCCCTGCGCCGTTTCGATCCACGACAGGGCGAGGACCGATGTCAGCTTGCCGATCGGGCCAGAGTTGGCCTTGGAAAAGCGCTTTTTGGCGCCCTGCCAGTCGGCCTGAATGAACGCATCGGCGCCGAGATACAGCAAAGACAGCCGGTCGTCCGCATCAGCTTCCAGGATCGCATCGGCCTGGCGCCCGGCGTCGTCCCATTTTCCCCGCGCCGCGTTGGAAAAGAACGTGCTCTTCAGCAGTTGCTCGTCACGCGGGGCAAGCAACAGCGCGCGCTCATAATAAGAGGCTGCGCGCTCCATGTCGCGGCGGCGCCGCGCCACGCGGGCGGCCAGAAAATTACCCAGCAGCGATTCCTCCGGCGGGCGTACACCATCGCCGGGATCACGTGCCGCCGCGATGAGGCCACGGCGCGCCCGTTCTACGTTCGGCAGAGCTTCAAGCAGCCCTGGAATGGGCGAGGGCGACGGCTGAGCCCGCGGGCCCACCAGCTCCTCGCCGACGGGCGCATCCAGGGTCTCGGTCGCCTTTTCAGATGCAGCCAGCCGTTCTGACGCTGACATTGCATCCGGCGCAACCGACGGGCCAGCCGTGGTGTCGGCCGGTTGTGCCGTCATCGGCGCAGCAAGGCCGGGCGACCCTACGGCGGCGCCAAAGCAGGCCAGCGCGAGAACGGTCAACGCGGAAAGGCATCGGGAGACGAGTAATGGGCGCATGGTGTTTTCGGGGTCTCATTCATTTCCGGCGGCAAGCCAGTGTGATCTGGTCGCCGCGATTGCGCAAGTTACGGTCTCGCCACAGGGCGGACACCCCTTTTGGCACCGCCCTCACGGCCTTGGCTGAGATGGCGGGGGCTGCCCAACTTGGGCTGGCAGAAACCGCGCCTGCGGATGCATGAGCGATGGAGCCGCCACGTCGCCGCACGCTGAGCTGCTGGTCAAAGTCCGGGTTGCACGTCAAATCGGGCCACCGCTGGGCGGGTGCGCAAAGTTCCCTCACCGTCACGCGCGGCACTGTCTTGCGCCACACCCCTCTCACAGCAGTACGAATTCATAGACGAGGTAACCGAGCACCAGGACCGCCGTGCCGACAAAGAGGACCAGCGTGCCGTAATTCTCCAGAAACGCCTTTGCGCGCCGACCGAGATACCACGCCAGCAGAGCGACGGCATAATACCGGATCGCGCGCGAGGCGAGCACGGCCACACAGAAGAGCGGAAGGGAATAGCCGACGAGGCCAGCGCCCACGGTGCCGATCTGAAAGGGAATGGGCGTCAGGCCGACAAGGAACACCGCCCAGAAACCGTTGGCCCGTAGGTCCGCCTCGTAAGCGCTGAACTCATCCATCCAACCGGCCCACTCCAGGGCCGGCTTGATGAGCGGTTCGAAACTGACCGCGCCGAGCCAGTAGCCAAGGAGTGCCCCCGCCAGAGTTCCGATCAGGATCACGTGGGCGATCAGGAAAGGCCGGCGCGACGTCGCCATCAGCGGCGCAACAAATAGCTCAATGGTGATTGGCACAACGGTACACTCGATCAGAGCGACAAACCCGAGCAGCAGCTGCCCCCTCAGGGTTTCCACGCCCTCGTTCACCTGACGGTACAGATTGTCCAGCATCGCCCGTCTCCGCCTCCCTGCGGCCCCGTCTCCGCCTCCCTGCGGCAAGGCGTGCCGTGTGCGCGGCATACCCCTCGAGGCCCTAACGCGATCGTCGCTCACTTGGCGAGGCCAAACACTGTGACAGCGCGGCAATGGCCGGCTGGGCGGATGCAATTCGGGATTGCATGTGCGCCGGCCCGCACCGTATCCCTGCCTGACGGGGTTGCACCTGCGGCAGCATGGCCCCCCGCACAGACAGGATTGCCGGCATTGCCGGAGCAGCGGCCCCGACACGCGCTCGGCCGCGCCCACAGGAGAGATCGCGATGGCGACAGCGCAAAACACCATGGTCACCAAAGCCCACGCCACTCCAGCCGTCTGGGTGGACGCCGTCTGGCCGTCTGCGGGCGATCGCCAGTCCGGCGGGGCCGGGGTGATCCGACCGGTCCTGCTGGCGCTTGTGGGTTCAGCGCTGATCGCGGCGTGCGCTCACATCAAGGTGCCGATGTTGCCAGTGCCGATGACCATGCAGACGTTCGCTGTGCTGGCGATCGGTTTGCTCTACGGTCCGCGCCTGGCAATGGCGACGGTGCTGGTCTACCTCGCGCAGGGCCTGGCCGGTTTGCCTGTTTTCACAGGCGGTGCTGGCCCGTTGTACATGGCCGGTCCGACCGCTGGATATCTCGCTGGATTTGTCCTGGCCGCTGGCGCTGTCGGTGCCCTGGCGCGTGCCGGCTGGGGCCGCCCGGTGTTGCGCGTGTTTGCTGCGATGTTGATCGGCAGTGCGCTGATTTATCTGTGTGGCTGGGCGTGGCTGACGATGCTGGTCGGTCCGCAGGCGGCATTCCTCTCCGGCGTCGTCCCCTTCCTGCTTGGTGATGCCGTGAAGGCCGCACTGGCCGCAGCCCTGGTGCCGCTGGCATGGCAGATCGCCGATCGCACGCAGGGCTGAAGACCTGCGCATTGACCGCGTGTTGCGCTTCTGACGTTTGCTTCGCGCCGGCATCACGCGGGTGAGCAAATGTCAAAGCCATCAGGATCACGCGCGCCGACGATCGCAGCGTTGTCGCCGCTGCGCCTAACTGAACGGGCGCAGCGACGAGGTTGAAGGCCAGCCACCGAAGCCTTGGTTCAGAGCAAGAGCGCGCCAGCCAACGCAGCCGTGCCCAGCGCGGCGGCCCCAATCGCCGTGTACTTGATGGTCTTCAGCCAATCCCTGCCGACCGGGACAGTGGCGTCCTGCACGCTGAGTGTCGTCTCCGCCGTGACGTGAGCCGGCGTCAGGCTCCGTGCCGCCACGGTCAGCGTCAACCGCGCAGGCACAGCCTCCTCCGGCTTCACATTCCACGCCCATACGGCCTCATCGTCGATGACGAGCCCACCGAAACTGTCCTCGATCCACTGGGTCTCAGGGGTCGTGCCCCGCACGCCGAGGCTGGCTGGCGTTGCGCGCAAACGCACCGACACGGCTCTTGTCGCAAAGACGTCGTCATCAGTCTGCGCTGCGCCCCGGCTGGCCTTGAGCACCGGATTGCCCGCCACAAGCTGCTCAAGTCCACGCCGTGAGATGCGCACCTCAATCTTGCTCGTGCGGCCGACCCGCAATCGCTTGGGCAGATCGAAACTGATGACATCGCCGGGCGCGTCGGTTGCATCGGCCGTTGGGAGCGCACGACCGACGACGGCCGGCATGGCCATCGTCTCCTCTCCGCCGTCCGGCGCGGGCATGTCCTCATCAGCGTCCAGGAACGATGCATCCCGCACAACGGGATCTGTCTCGCGGGATTTTGCGCTCGACGTTCCCAGAACCCGAGAACGATCGCCATCTAGGATGGCCGCGGGCGCGTCGATGCCCGTTTCGCGCCCTCCGATCCCGGGTTCACTGCTGGCGGTCTCGTTGGTTGCCTTGGTTGCAACTGGGAGAGGCAACTGTCCGACAATGTCGGCGACCGACGGCACAGGTTCGCGAGGGCGTGGCGGCGCGGGAACCTCAGTGTTCTCGGCTGACTGTGCAGCCGGCGCCGGTGCTGGGCTGTGCTCTGCGGACACCAAAGGTTGGGGCACGGCAGTCTGCGCCGTCGGGGCTGCGCCGTTGTGCAGGTGTGGCTTCGCCCCGTTCGCTGCGGGCAGGGGCTCGTCTGGCTCCGGCGACGCCACGGCGGGAGTTTGCGCTGCGGAGGGCGGCGACGGCTGCGCCGTTGATTTCGCACCCGGCGGCACTTCGCCATGGGTCGGCACCGGCAGGCGCGGCTTGGGCAACGCCGCGGCGCCAACCGAAACCGCCCAGGGTTCGTCTCCGAGTTCGTCTGCGGGTTCGTCTCCATCGCTCAGCGGTGACGCCGGCACGCCCTCCCGATCCGCACCGTTGGCGTGCCCGGAGCCATTGGCACCGTTGGCGTGGCCGTTGCCGTTGCTGCGGCCCGGAGTTGTCGCACCCTGGCCCATGGCACCGTTGGCAGTCGCAGCTTGGCCCGTGGCACCGTTGCCAATCACACCCTGGCCGATGAGCCCACTGCGCACGATCCCCACAGGGATGGCTGCGGGCGCCTCCTTCGTGGCAGTCGCAGGGGCGTGCCCACCGTTCAAACCGGGGCCGCGCTGCGGTTCATAAGGCGTCGGATGCGGGCCAGCCGCCGGGCCGGCACCTGCCGTCGGCCCCGTCCGCTCTGTCAGGGGTGGCAATGGCGCTGGCGGCGCCACCTGCGCCGTTGCGTGGTCAGAAGATGGTTCCTGCGGTGTTGCGCGCGGCGCAGCCGATTGCGCCGGAACGCCGATGAGGCCTGACGCCAAAGCGCGCGAGGCTCCGAGGCCGGTGGCCGCTTCGTCGTGCGCCGGGCCACCGGTCTCAGCCTCCAACCGGCCTTCGTCGGCCGGCTCACGCTGCCCAGCGAGGGCTGCCGCCGGCCCAAGAATGTTCGACATCGGGGTCGCCGGCTGCGGGGACGGCCCTGTGGAAACGGCGCTGCCGTTCGCCGTCTCCGCAGTGTTGTCTTCGGCCGGGCCGTCCTCACGGATGGCGTCGTCGTCCCGTAGGTTCTCACGGCATGGTTCGTAATGCGCCAGCGTCTGCCCGGCGCCCAACGGCACACTTATACGCTCGACCGTGGGCAGCTCGACCGTGGGCGGCTCAAGCGGGCGTGGCGCTGTCACGCCAGCCGCCGCGTCATCCGCCCCTTCATAATGCAAATGCGCTGGTACGGGGTCCGGTGTGGCGACGTCGGGTGGCGCGGTGGGCGCAAGCGTGGGCGCCGGCTCGGATGTCGCGAACCCAGGCAGCGGCTCGCCAGGAGTCCCATCTGCTGGCAGTGGCGGTGCGCCTGCCGGAGCGACGAACGGTGCCGGGTCTTCGGCCTGATCCACGCTGGCCGTGCCGGAATGCCATTGCGCCAGAGTGTCAGCCGGTTGAGCCGCGAGTGTCGTTGGTGTGAGCACCGGATCAGGATCGATATCGGGCCTGCCCGCGCTCGGAAACGGTGCGAAATCCGACGGCCGTCCAAAGTCCGGCACTGCCGCACCGTGCGGACCGGATGGATCCGCCGGCGCAGGCCCGTGCAGGGCGTCCGCCGGCGGCCACGGCTCGGGCACCACCGCCGGCTCAGGTTCGGCGGCCGTCGCGACTGGCCCAGGCGCGGGCCCAGGCTCAACCTCTGGCTCTGGCCCAGGCTCAGCCTCAGGCCGAACCACATTGTGGCTGCTGAACGCGTCGTGACTGACGGCGGCGGCCGCGGCATCGGCCTCGCCTGTCACGCCATGGCCGGCTTCCCCACGTGCGTGATCGACATCATCATGCGCACCAGGGGGCCCTTCGGCTGCCGCACCTTCGGGCAGGTCGGCGCTGACGGGCGGCGCTGACGGCACTCGGGCCGCGCCCGCTTGA
>CAZGNQ010000131.1:0-9718 GCA_964527285.1 uncultured Hyphomicrobiales bacterium
CGAGGGTGTGCCGCTCGTCATCTTCGCCGGCAAAGAGTACGGCACCGGCTCAAGCCGCGACTGGGCCGCAAAGGGCACCCGGCTGCTCGGCATCCGTGCGGTCATCGCCCAGTCGTTCGAGCGCATTCACCGCTCCAACCTCGTCGGGATGGGTGTGTTGCCGTTGCAGTTGCCGGAGGGGACATCCTGGGAGGGCCTCGGCATCGATGGATCCGAGACCGTCTCGATCGCCGGCCTCGGTGCTCTCACGCCGAAGATGACCGTGCCGGTGGACATCACCTTTGCCGATGGACGCTGCGAAACCGTGGAGACGCTCTGCCGGATCGATACCGAGGATGAGCTGACCTACTACCGCAATGGCGGCATCCTGCATTACGTGTTGCGGACGCTCGCACAGGCGGCCTGACCAGGCGCGACAAGGCGCGAGCCGGGTCGCCCGCACCTGGCACCGTCGGCGGGCCGAACGGTGGGCCGTGTGGCCGGTGCTGCACTCTGGCCAGAGGCCGGTCGGTGCCTTCGCCAACGCGACATCCATGGCAGACAAACGATAAGGGCGGCGCGCTGGCGCCGTCCTTATCGTTTGAACTGGCGGCAGTGTGACGGGTGCATGTTTGTGTCCGACGACGGTTTCGCGCCCGACCATGGACAGCGACCAGAAATTGAATGCGTCGCTTGTGCCCCCGAATCCTGACCGTGCGCCTCTTGCGCTTCAGGACCCGCGCAATCCTGCACCTATAGCACATGCGCGACAAAGCGCCTCACCCTGATGACGCCGACGCGACGCGTCATAATGAAAACCGTGCTATCACTGCGGATCAATTCCTTTAGACGTCCGTTGTGGTTCCATCACCAGTTCATCGCGGGAGTGTCACACCGCTTTGACTTCGGTTTCAGCCCCGAACGGCCACATAATGCGCCAACAAACGGGAGCGCAAAGCCGTGAACAAAGTCATTCGAAGCCAGACGACCACCATGCGGCAGCGCCTTTCGGCACTGGCACGCAGCCTCGTTGCCATCATCGGCCTTGCCGGCGCAGCACTGGCCGGCACCAGCATCGCAGCGACATCCACGGCTCAGGCTGGATCGCTTCAACCGGCCAAGACGGTTCTGGAACTCTTCACAAGCCAGGGGTGCTCGTCCTGCCCGCCGGCCGATGAGTTGCTGGGCGAATTCGCCAAGCGACGCGACACCATCGCCCTCACCATGCCAGTGGACTACTGGGATTATCTGGGTTGGCGGGACACGTTCGCCAAACGGCTCTTCACCAATCGCCAGAAGCGCTACGCCATGATGCGCCGTGACGGCCAAGTGTACACGCCCCAGGTGGTCATCAACGGACGCGCGGCGGAAGTCGGCTCGCAACGTGGCGATATCCTCAAGACCGCAGCCGCGCTGCGTGAGGACGCTGCGGATGGCGTTGTCAAACTCAAGCTCAGCGTTTCGGGCGATGCCGTGTCCGTGCGTGGATCGGTCTCCAACGGCACGCCCATCACGGGTGCCACGGTCTGGCTTGCGGGTGTGCAGCGCGCTGGCGACGTGACCATCAGGGCGGGCGAGAACCGCGGCCGAACAATCCGCTATACCTACGTTGTGCGCCGCATGGAGCGCATTGGCACCTGGAACGGCGACCGCTTCGCAGCCAGCATGAGCAACAGGTGGACGCAGGACGAGACCGGCATGTTGTTCGATGGGCTTGTGGTCCTCGTTCAAGCCAGTGACCACGGACCCATCTTGGGGGCGACTGACGTCTGGCGGGACCGCCAGGGCGCCAACATCGGCGGCCTGGGGTTGAGCGCCACGCCGTCGCGGGACGGTTGAAAGCTTGCGCGCACGTCGGCGCTTTTCCAGCGATCCAGGGGACCGCGGCAGCACGTTTCGCACCTGACTGAGGTTGCGATTGGCGCGACCTACTGATGTGAGGGGGAGCCCCTTGGAACCCTGGCTGGGATCGTGGTTGATGGCCAAGCCCGACGGGATAATGCGCACGTTTACGATGATGACACTCGCCGTGGGTGGCATCGTGGCAGCATCTCAAGCCGTCGCTTCTCCGCTTTCAGAACTGCGTTGGCAGGCCAGGCCTCTGGTGGTGTTTGCACCGGAAGACGCCGCGCCGGGCCTGGCTGAGCAGCGGCGCCTGATCGCTGCGCAGCGCGATGCAATCCGTGAGCGTGACATGGTCGTGTACTTGGTCAGTGGCAGCGCGGTCACGCGGCTGGCTGGCGCTGGTCCGACGCCATCTGCGCGCGCGTTGCGCGATGCGTACGGGGTCTCAATGCCAGACCGCCGCGTGCTGCTGATTGGCAAGGACGGCGGCGTGAAGCTGCGGGCCGACCTGCCCGTTGCACTGGAAGACATCTTTCGGTTGATCGATTCCATGCCGATGAGACGGCGCGAGATCCGCGAACGCGCGGCCCAGTGAGCGGACTGCGCCTTGCACTGCGCAACCGTGCTTCCGGCCCTCAAGCGCGACTGTCGCAGCGGGCACACTGCCCATTGACCGCGATCCGGTGGTGAACGCGCCGACCTCGCCGGCGGGGCCGTTACCCAAAACACTCACATCTTTGTTTGCAGACCGATTTACAGTGGCTTACCATCTGGGCGGAAACGAATCATGCGGCTGCCTTCAGCTCGCCATCAGCAGCCGCCACCACAAAGGCTCGGGTCTGGGCCAACTCGCAAAGTCAAGGTCATGAAATACACAGTCGCTGTCGTCGGTGCCACCGGCAACGTCGGCCAGGAGATGTTTACGATCCTGGACGAGCGCGAGTTCCCGATCGAAAAAGCTCACGCCATCGCGTCGCGGCGGTCTGTCGGGCGTGAAGTGTCGTTCGGCGACACGATCCTCAAGTGTCAGGATCTTGAAACCTTTGACTTTTCAAGCTGTGATTTTGCGCTGCTGTCGGCCGGTGGTGACGTGTCACGCACGTGGGCGCCACGGATCGCGGCAACGGGATGCCTCGTGATCGATAACTCGTCCGCGTTCCGCTACGACGTGGACGTTCCGCTGATCGTACCCGAAGTGAACGCCGACGCCGTAGCCGGCTTCTCCCGCAAGAACATCATCGCCAATCCGAACTGCTCAACCGCGCAACTGGTGGTGGCCTTGAAGCCGCTGCATGACGCGGCGACCATCAAGCGTGTGGTGGTTGCGACCTATCAGTCCGTCTCCGGCGCTGGCAAAGAAGCGATGGACGAGCTCTGGAACCAGACGAAGGGCATCTTCGTCACTGACCCGCCGGAACCTGAGAAGTTCACCAAGCAAATTGCGTTCAACGTCATCCCCCACATCGACGTCTTCCTCGACGATGGCTCGACCAAGGAAGAGTGGAAGATGGTGGCGGAGACCAAAAAGATTCTGGATTACAGGATCAAGCTGACAGCCACGTGCGTGCGCGTGCCGGTGTTTGTCGGCCACTCTGAGGCCGTAAATATCGAGTTCGAGAACCCGATCACCGCAGATGAGGCGCGCGAGATCCTGCGCCAGTCGCCGGGTATCATGGTTTTCGACAAGCGTGAGGACGGCGGTTACGCCACACCGGTCGAGGCCGCGGGCGAATTTGCAACATATGTTTCGCGCATCCGCGAGGATTCAACGCTGGACAATGGGCTGAACCTTTGGGTTGTCTCTGACAATCTGCGCAAAGGCGCCGCCTTGAACACGGTGCAGATTGCCGAAACTGTCATCGATCGCGGCCTGTTGGAGAAACAAAAGGCCGCCTGACCGATGCAGCGGGCGCGGGCACGGTAAACGGGGTGGGCGCAGACGCGCCACGCCGCACTGAGGCCATCCGGAGCAGCCCGGGCTGACGCGGGATACGCCGACGGGGGGACGCGTGACACACTTAAAGACGTTGACCGGCGAACACGGGTGCTGATGGTGACCAATCGCTTGCGGGCAGACGGACTGGGATGCAGCGGCTGGGGTCGGCGTTTGCGCGCGACCGGCCGGCGCGTTGTCGACCGTCTGCACGCTGGCGCCCTAACGCGCTGGCTCGCGCTATGCGGCATGGTCTTGGCGCTGTCCCTTGGGACCGCTGCACTGTCGCACGCGGCCATCGTCGGCAAGGACACGCGCCGCAAGGCACCGGCCGAATACCAGCCAATCGCCAGCAGCATCGGCATCGTGTTTGAGAAGGGTGGCCGCAAGAATCGCGCGTGCACCGCCTTCTGCGTCGCTGATGACGTGATCGCAACAAACGCACATTGCGTGGTCGGCGGTCGCGGTCGCCAAGGCAAAGTCCGGCTTGAGAACGTTCTCTTCGCCAAGCCACTGGGCGGGCCGGACCTGCTGTTTTCAACCCCCTTGAAGCACGCCGCCTCCTGGGACCCGCGCTTGTCGCTGTTTGCCGGCTCCTATGGCGGACGCAAGACAATCATTGAATTCGCCAATGACTGGGCGTTTGCAAAGCTCGATCTGCCGATTTGCCGGGGCAAGGCGCTCGACATCGCTGACGTGAAGCGCACCGCCTTGGATCGCCTTGGGGCGCAGCGGCGGCTTTTCATGCTCGGCTTTCACGGCGATCTGGGCATGCGCGACGTCATGCTCTCCGGCGACTGTCGCATCGTGAAAGCACAAGAGGCTGGAGAGTTGCTTGGTCGTCAGCGCCGGGTGCTGCGCAAGAACGGCGACCTGTTTCTACACACGTGCGATCACACGATGGGCTCATCGGGCGCGCCGATCCTCGCACGCACGCCACAGGGGCTGCGCGTGGTCGGCATGAACGCCGGCTCGATCGGCGTGATGCGCCGCCAGGTTCGCGGCTCGCGGGTGGTCGAGGTGCGCACCCAATACAACATCGGCGTACGGCTCAGCGGCATGCGCAATGGTCTGCGCCGCTTCCAGAGCGAAAGGGTGATTGCGGCCGAGCGCGACTTTGAGCGCATTCAGAACCTGCTGGCCGCAGGCAGCCATTACCGCGGTCCGCTTGATGGTCTGTTCGGGCCACAGACGCGCGGGGCCATCGCTTCCTATGAGCAGTCCAAGGGCCTGGCACCGCTTGGTACGCCTACGCAGGAACTTCTGGCGAGCCTGGAAGCGGACTTTGGCGCGCCGAGCCCCCGGCCTCCGCTCGGTGACGACGCAACACAACTGGCGGCAGCCGACGTGGGATCAGGTCTCTTCGGTGCAGGGGCACCAGGACGCACGGCAGTGCAAGATGGGCTGACTGCTGTACCGGATGAGGCCGCCACGATCACAACAGCGTCCAGGGGCAGCGCAGGTCGCGCCGACAGCGGCAACGGTGTTGTGCGCCGAGAGCGCACGCGGCTTGCCGCCGTGCCGAGCCCGCGGGTCGTGAGGGCATCACCGGCCGTTCCCGTCGCGCCGCTTCCGGCAGAGCGACCGGCTGGCCCCGCCGCGAATGCGCCCGGGCCAAGTGCCGAGCCGGAGCTGCAGGAGCGCCGCGCCGAGCGCACCTGGAGCGTAGCGGCGCAACGCGAGCTCAAGCGGCTTGCCTGTTACACCGGTCCGATCGATGGGATCTGGGGCCCGGCATCACGCAGCGCCGTGGCGCGCTTCAATGCGCGCAATGGCACCGCGTTACGGTCTGAACCCTCGGCAGAATTAACACGCGTCCTGCGCGGCAGCGCCCGTCAGCGGTGTGCCACGCGCCGTGTCGTTGCCCGCAACCGGGCAGGAGCACGGTCACGCGCCCGCCAAACGCGCCGCAACCGACCCGCACGCCCGACCTGGCTTGCCCCGTGCGACGGACAGTTCGGCAACGACCGCTTTTTCTGCCAGCAGCGGAACGGTGGCCGACCTTAAGGCCCGCCACCTCCCGACAGCCGCCCGGCGTGCGATGCTGGCGAGAAGTCAAGAGCATCTCAGACGTCTGGTGATCGGTTTGCGTTAGCTCAATGTCCCCATTTTCTGCTTTCGGGTCGATAGCTGAAACGGCGAAGCCGTTTGGTCAGTATTCACTGGTCTTAGGACTGTTGGTCGTCCCGGTCGCAGTCGACCCCAGCGTATTTGAGACATCTGGCGATCTCCGCTGGTCCTTGATACACGCTGTTTCCGCTTGGGCTGCTGCATGCGCTTGCCTCGTGCTGGCGTTCGACGACAAAATCCGCTCTCGCTTTTTTCGTCAAACCGAAGTTTATATGGTAGGAGCCTTTCTGGTAATTTGTTGCATTTCGCTGATCGACCCAATCAATCCTGAGCGAAGCTTCTACTCGCTTAGGCATACCGTGGCTTACGCACTGGTCTTTCTTGCCGGTATCATTCTTTTCGAGCGAAAACACCTGTATTTGATAGTCGCCGCCGCTTGCGCGCCCCTATTGATCAACAGCCCTCTGATCATTGGTCAATATCTGTGCACAGACGGCCGCACGGTCGTGGAACCGCAAGAGATTCATGCGCTTTGCTCGTTCATCGCTCCCATACCACAAACAGCTCCACCAGCAGCCACCTTTGCAAACAAGAACATCGCGGCGTCGTGGTTTGCTCTACTCTTGCCGATGGTCGCTTCAGCCGTTCTGATAACAAAAAATCGAGTAACACTCATTTTTTCGACGATCGTGTTAAGCCTCGTTTTGGCCTGCCTCACAGCCACGGCCGCACGCGCCAGCTGGATTGGGGCTATGCTTGCAATGATGGTATTTGCCAGCTGTCTCGCTTGGCTCCATCGGAGAAGTCCTGGGTTCACGCAGCAAGTAAGACTCCCGCGAATTGGACTTGTCATCGCCGCCTCAACCGTCGGAATTGTCTCGATATTACTAATCGCTAAACCAACTGGCGCTGCACCAGCCACCAAAATTGCCGAGGTTGCGCAAATGTTTCAAGGCGATCTACCATCCTCGTTCCGTGTTCGGCTTCTGCTGTATCAGAAGTCACTTGCGATGATTGCAGATCGCCCATTGCTAGGTTCGGGGTTGGGTACGTTCCCCATTATTTTCCCGGCGTATTGGCTGCATGGTTCTCCCATGCAAAAATTAAGAGATTTCAAGACGATGCGCCCCCAACGGGCTCACAGTGACCTCCTGCAACTGGCGGCGGAAATTGGCCTTCCGGGCGCGCTTCTCCTGATCTCTCTCGCAGTCATGATTGCCTTGCGGGGTGCGAGGATAATATTGTCTGATCAGTTCGCATCGCCGGCGCAAACCACGACGCTCCTGGCTGCTGGTGCAGGGCTAGGTGGCGTGATTGCCGTCTCTATGGTGGACTTCCCTTTCCATTTGCCAACGGCTCCGTTCGTGGCCGCGATCCTTGCCTCAATTCTGGTCATTTTCAGCCAATCCGATCAGGCGGATACGATGCGTGGCGATGGACGCATCACCCATTTGGCTTTGCCCATAGAGAAATCGCCGGCAGTTCGACGCCAAACGCCTCTCATTAACGCGGCCATGTGCACTGCTGCGATAAGTTTCGTACTTCTTGGCATCTGGGGATGGTCCGCCGATATGACGCGACGCAAGGCGCTGCAAATTGCTCGCCCTGCGGCCGGTGCCGTACTCTTTGGGGTTGCGACCAGAGAGGTGCGTGAGCGACTGGATATGGCACAAGCGATCTATCCAAATTTACCGCGCGTAATTGATTACAAAGCGCAATTATATGCGAACTACGCTGGAACCGACACGCTTAATCTTGACCGCAAAATAGAAAAGCTCGCGTTTGCCGTCGATCGCGACCCATTTGCCCCCCACAGCCTTCTCAATTTTGCTGGTGGGCAGTTTCATCTGGCCATCCGCGCTGCTTTGACCGGCGACACGGAGCAGGCGCGTGCCCATGCGAGTAAAATTATTTCCTTAGCGGACGCGATGTCACGCACACCACATTGGATGGCCGACAAGCAGCTGAGCCAGGCACTGGCGCACGCGCTGCTCGGCAACACCAGACTGGCAAGTCGCGCTCTCCATAAGGGCTTAGAACACGGTCCTGATCACCCCGGATTACAACGGCTCGCCGGTTTGATGAGGCAGCAGGCGCTTCTCGATGACCCGGCGTTTTTACTGAGCGAAGTGCTTCCCGCACTGGACGACCTGACGCCCCGCCCTCGGCGCGCATACCACTAACATATTCGCATTTCTGAATGTGTTGACGACATGTTGCTTTTCGGTCGCAGCCGTGGTGTCTCCAAAACCGAAACACACCATCCGCGTTGCAGTTCGTGGCGCTCACCGCTTATTGAAACCGCAATGAGTATTTCTGGGGGTGAGTGATGCGTACGAGTGCGTTTGTCCTAACAGCTTTGAGCGGCCTCGCCGTCGCTCATCCGGTCCAAGCCACATCGCCGACGGAGTCGTGTGCGGGTGGTCTTTCACCGAGCAGTAGGTCTGGGCTTTAACCGCCCAGCAGTTTGGGGTCATAGCCAACCGCGGCGATTGAGTCAACCGCGTCGATTGACGCCTGCGGTGGCGTGGCGAACCCTGGGATCGAGCTGAAAAACGTGGCTGAAGCGAGCCATAATCGCGTGATCAACCTCCAAAACCAGATCATCGGAGGTATCCTGAGCGGCAACCCGGGGGTTTTCCCCACCGGGACGTTGACGCGGACACAGAAAGGGTCTCAAAAGGCTAGTGTTAACCCAACATTCTTGACGCCCTCAGTCGAAAGAATTGACTCGTCCGTGCTCGCAAGCGGGCGCCTAAATCTTTCAAGCGCCCTCGGCTTGGCATCGGACACAAACTTGATGGTCGGTGGCTTCGCCGGGTGGGCTGGCGTGGGCACCGATTTCAACTCGAACGCAGCATTGCGGCAGTTGGGCATCAACCGGGTTGGTGAAGCAAGCAACAGCTCGTTCATGGGCGGCGTGTTTGGTGCTTATGTGGTTGGTTCTACGTACGCCGTTTTCATCGCAAGCGGTGACGTCGGCGAAACAGAGACCGCGAACTTCGCAACTGGAGGGACTGGCACGTACGATACAAGCGGGTATGTCGTGAGCGGTGCTCTTGGTACGGTTTTGACGCTGTCCACTTCCGGTGGCGGACTGAAGGACGCTGGACCGCAGAACGCTGTGAAACTCGACGTCCGCGGAGCGTTGACTTACTCGGATCACGAGGGCGACGAGTTCACGGATAGCGCCGGCGTGAATTTCGGAGAGTCTGAAACGGAGATTTTCTCTGGCAGCGCAAGCTTGAAGCTGTTTCTCGAACAGTATTCCGGCAATGTGCTGAATCGTCCGTATATACAGGTCGGCGTGAAGCATCGCTTTGAGTTTGACAGCACGCTGACACTTCCCGCACAGACATTCGGCGGAACGCAGATCGCGACCACTTCGATTGATTTTGATGACGACGAAACTTTCTTCAACGTTGAGGTCGGAAATGAACTTATCAGTGGCGATGGGTATAAGCTGAACATCAGCGGGTACTATGAAGGGTCAGACGACACTGACACATACGGCGGTCGTCTTGGGATCGGGTTCGATCTTAACTAACCGGATTAAGGTGCCGATAAGATTTGAAACGGGGCCAGCATTAAATCTGCTGGTCCCGTTTTATCTGGCGGCAAGGCGATTGGCTGTTGAGCCTATTGTGTAATCCTCAGAACCATCGCCCGGCCCAACCGCCATCCATCAGCCGATCGCGCAACTTTTTCCTGCAACACTGAAAAATCTCATAGTGGCCTTGGTTGGTGGTCTACTCCCAACCAATTATCAGTAGGTCGCCGGCCAGTCAGGCGCTGCCCCCACCGGCGGTATGTTCAGTCGCGCTCAAGCGCCGCGCCGATCAGCGCGCGGGTGTTGTCGACGCCGAACAGCTCAATGAATGAGCCGAACCG
>CAZGNQ010000132.1:0-9702 GCA_964527285.1 uncultured Hyphomicrobiales bacterium
TTGTGAACCATGCCGTGCGTGAACTGGCAGCCATTGAGCTGCGCACCGCGCCATTCCATGCCGGAGTTCGCCGCGCACTCCAGGAAGTTGACCTGGTTTGTCCGCGGGAAGCGCATCAGGTCTTCCATGGTGAAGACGAGCGGGCGATCCACGAGGCCATTGATCATCAGCCGGTGCTGGGCCGGATCTACCTCGGCAACGCCGCCGTGGTGGCGCTCAAAGCAAATGCCGTTGGGCGTGATGATCCCATCGAGCTGGTGCAGCGGTGTGAAATTGATCGACGACTGCAAGTCAGCGGTCAGCCAGCCGACATGGCGGCGGACGACGTCCTTTTCGAACTCGGACGGCACGCCGTAGGGAGCAGCGTCAACGCCAGCGCCCAGATAGCGCGACCAGTCCGGCAACTCCGTGATCGCCGGGTCCGGCGTTGCCGATGCCATTGCCGCGCCCGCCGTCACGGCGCTTGCAGCGGCAGCGCCACCGGCAGCCAGCGAGCCCTTCAGAAATCCGCGACGCGAGGTGCGCACCTCGTCCTCATGTTCTGCGTGCGTTTTGCTCATCACGCGCTCCCTTCTCAGCTGTGCCACTGGATCGGCTGTTCCAATGGGTCGTTTGTTCCAACGGCTCGTGTGTTCTGGATCTGCGTGCGTGGCACGTCCGATCAACTCGCGCCCGCAACCTTCACGGAGGTGTTCGGCTCCAGTGCGATCGTCTTCTTCTTGCGGATGTGATCCATCACAACGTCCCAGATGGCCGGGCCTTGCGTGTCCTCGTTGACGGATGCCCAGCCTGCGACGACGTAATTCCGCGACGGGTCGATTTTTTCCCCCGTCTTGAGCAGCGTCATCTCTGTGATCCGCTTGCCCTGCGGCTTGGAGACGTCGATCCGGTAGCCCATGCCACCAACACGGACCATGTCGCCGCCCTGCTGGTAGTAGGGGTCCGGGTTGAACAGGTTGTCCGCAACATCCTCCATGATGACGCGCAGCATTTCACCAGACATTTCAGTGCGATAGGCTGCCGGATACGTCATCCCGGTGGCATTGAAGACATCCTCGACCGTGATGTCCTGCCCCGGCAGCACCGTGGTCCCCCAACGGAAGCCCGGCGACAGTGCAATGTCCGCCTCGCGCTCTTCCAGGAGCGCCTCGCAGATCAGATCGTCGAAGGTGCCGTTGAAGTTTCCACGCCGATAGAGGAGCGAATCAGTGCGCCCGAGGACCTCAGAGAGCTTTTCCTCATAGGGCGCCCGCAGCTTGTCGATCAGCGCTGTCGTTTCACCATCAGGAGCGATAACATCGGAGAACACGGGCATCAGCTTGAAGCGGTAGCCCTTAACCTCCCCCTCGCGCACATCCAGATCGAGGCGGGAGAGAAACTTGCCGTGCGAGCCCGATGCGATCACCAGCGTCTTGCCGACAATCACAGGCTCGGGCAGCGCATCGTGCGTGTGCCCTGTGAGGATCACGTCGATGCCCTTCACCCGTGAGGCCAGCTTGCGGTCGACGTCAAAGCCGTTGTGCGACAGGAGCACCACAAGCTGTGCGCCCTCTGCACGTGCCGCATCGACGTTGGCCTGCACCTGCTCTTCACGGATGCCGAACGACAGGTTGGGGAACATCCAGCGCGGGTTTGCGATCGGCAGGTAGGGGAAAGCCTGACCGATGACAGCCACCTTCACGCCGCCACGCTCGAAATACTCCGTCGCCTCGTATGCAGGCTCATCCCACTCGGCATCAAATATGTTGCCGCCGAGAAACGCGAAGGGCAACTCGTCCACAATCTCGCGCACGCGATCGGCGCCGTACGTGAACTCCCAGTGGGCGGTCATCGCATCGGGGCCCAGGTGGTTCATGATCTCCACCATGTCACCGCCCTTGGTCTCGAGCGATGTGTAACTGCCCTGCCAGGTGTCACCGCCATCGAGGAACAGCATGTTGTCAGCGCGGTCTGCACGAATGCCCTTCAACAGGGTCGCGACCCGATCAAGGCCACCCATGCGGCCGTAATCGCGGGCGAGCGCCACATAATCTTCGGAGCTCAGCGCATAGGCGGCCGGCGTCTCTGGCTTGATGTCATAGAGTTTGAGAAAATCCTCACCCGTCACGTGCGGCGGCTTACCGGCAACTTCGCCAACGCCCAGATTGATGGAGGGCTCGCGGAAATAGATCGGCTTGAGTTGCGCGTGGATGTCGGTGATGTGGACGAGTGAGACATTGCCCAGCGGCTCAAACGCGAGCAAATCGTCTTGCGTCATGAGGGCCTGGCGCGCAGCGAGCGCAGACCAGGAGCCCGTTCCAGCACCTGCAACAAGTGCGCTTGCGGCGACACTGGCCTGGAGAAATTCGCGGCGTGAAATCATTCACGGTCACCCTTGTCTTTGACACGCTTTTGACATGTCGCATCGCGCACCACCTCTTGCTCGCCTCCCGTTGCTGATCGTGTGGGCGAGATTGGCGGTTTGTTTTGTCATTGAACGCCGGTCTTGTTGCCGGTTTTCCCATCGCGTCGCTGTTTGAGCTTGCGGTGGAAGGCTGAAGTTTTCGGTCCGCTCGCCGCTGTTGGAAGCTTAATGGAACGATCTTTCCATCGAGCGTTGGCCATCAAGAGCTGGCCTTATCAATCAGAAAGAGCCACTCCGAATGACCCGACCTGAACGGCCCGATCTCCTATTTGGGGCCGGAGCGGTCTAGCCGGTTGCTTTACACGTCCCGTCTGTGGCGCGTCGGACGCTAGCTAGCGCCGACGTCTGATGTTTGCCCTACGGCCACGGTGGTCGAAGCGCCCCAAGGCCGGGCCGGGCATCCGGCGCAGTGTCACCTTGGCGACTGCGCCGGACACGATTGTCAGGGTCGTTCGTGCAATCAGTTCCGCACGGCCGGCGTTTCGACCGAAAGACCCGCGCCACGGGAGGCGACATAGAGCTCAAGCGCGACGAACTCATCACCGCCAACCTTGTAGGGATTTGCACGGATGTTATTCATGCAACCCTTGAAACGGCGGTGAATGGAGCCGAGCTTCTGCCACTTGGAGCGGTAGGTGGGAAAGCCGTTGATATTACCCTGGCTCAGATGGTCGGCACGAATCATCTTGCCGTAATTGTTTTCATGGCATCCGGCACAGGACATATCGAGCTGGCCAACGGGCGTGTAGTAGATTTCCTTGCCCTTTTCCCACCACGACTTCATCTCGCCGTCTGTTTTCGGCTGAAGCGGCATGCCCCGCGACTGCAGCCCCACATAGGCTGTCATGCCGAGCATCTCGTTGCTCTCCCACTTCCAGGCGTCGGCTTTCATGTTTTCTTCGCGGCAGGCGTTGATCGTCTGCTCAAGCGTCATCGGCTTACCGGCTTCGGCATTCCACTTCGGCATTTGAGCACGCACGCCGCGCATGCTTTCAGACGCATCGCTGTGGCATGACTCGCACGACTTACCGACCTCGCCGTCCACGGTTGACCAGAGCGACTCGCCCAGTTCCACGCTGGTGAAAGCCGGGTTATCAAAGTCGTCCATCTGCATGGCTTGCGTGGATGCGTTGCGGAACCGCCAGCCTGAATAGATGTGCTCAAAAACGCTGTCTTCCGGCGCCTTCAGCTTCGTGACGAACTTTTCACCGTCGATCACGAGCTCATTATCATTCGGCTCGGCCGCCGCGGGCAAGGAACCCATGATCAAGAGCGCAGCAGCGCCGCCGATCAGTTGCGATAGACGAAACTTCATTGTGAGGTGTCCTCCCCCGCCCCTGTGTTCCAAGCTGCCACGGCCACGCCGTGCACCCGTCCAGGGTTCTTCATTGGTGGGTCATGCCATGCGCCAAACGCCGGCTGACGGTTCAGCGATGTGGCCCTATCCGGAAGCGTGTTCCGGACTGAGCCTCAAGGTCGCCCCACGGCATTGGAAACAATGCCGACGGAGCGTCGTGTGCCAGATCGCGCTGATCAATTGTCAGCGTCCATCCGAGGAACGGCTGGTCAGCCCGTGACCTTGATCTTCTTCTTCGTCGAGTAAACGGACCCGTCATCATCCGTCCATGTGAACTCGAACTCACCGCTTTCCGGCACACGCACGGAAAACTGGAAATACGGATTGGCGGAGACCGCCGGCTCGATGTCCGCCTCGAATACCTGCTGGCCGTTGAACGACGCTTTAAACTTGTTGATGATCTGGCGCGGGACGAGTTCCCCCGTCTTGCGGTCTTTGCGCAGGCCAGATTCCATCTTGTGGCTGATCAACGTTTTGATCGTGATCACTTCGCCTTTGTCGGCTTTGCGGGGCACCTTAACGCGCGGCTTCGGCTTTGCCATGGTCTTATCCTCAATCTGAAATGGTCAATGGACGTTCGGTTGTGTGAGCGCAATCAGCCGCCACAGCCGCCAATCGTGACCTTGACCAGCTTCTTGTCCATGAAGAGCGAACCGTCATTCATGCGCGCAACCGCGACAACGTTCTGCGTCTTGGCGAGGCGAATGCGGGTCGATGCGGCGGCTTCACCGCTCATCGGCGAAAAGCGGAATGTGGCGACGCCCGGGCGGGGATTACCGTCCGCCAGGACGAGCACGTCCGTGACGTAGCTTTCTGCGGTCATTTCGCTGTCGACCATGAACGCGACTGGGACGGTGTTGCCGTTCTCGGCGATTTCGGGAACGGTCAATTCAACCTTGCCGGCCTGGGGCTCTTTCCCGCCCGTGAACTCAGCGATCGCTTTTGCCGTCAGATCGACTTCCGCGGCTGCGGGGAGTGAAAGGCTTGCGCCTGAGGCGAAGGCCACCGCGCCTGCGCCAAATGCGAGAAACTCGCGACGTGTCGTTTCCATGATCTCATCCTTCGTCATTTGAAATGTGACGGAGCCTGTACGCCGGCCCACTGTCGCGAGCCGTTCTTTTTCTTGCGCGGTCTATTGGTCTTCTTTCAGCGTCAGCAGATACGCCACCACGTCTTCGACCTGCTGAGCCTCGAGGATCGACTTGCCTGCGAATTTTTCCAGGGGACGCTCGTATCCGGCGTCAACGTAGAAGGCGGGCATCAGCGTTGCATCGCCGAAGACGATCTTTGAGTTCACGACAATGGCGCGCAATTCTTCTGCGGACCAACGGTCTGCAACGCCATCCAGGGCGGGGCCAACCTCTCCGTGGAACTGCTCGTCGCTCATGTCTGAGTTCACGTGGCACGCAAGGCAGTTGCCCAGCTTGCGGTTGGCGAACCATGACTTGCCGCGCTCGACATCGCCTGGCGTGGCGGTCAGCGGCGTGGCCAGGACACCGTCCTCGATGGCCACCGCACTCGGCGCAACGGTTTCAGCAGACGCCGTCGCGCTCACACTCACCGGCGCGGCCAGACAAACCCCAAGTGCAACTGCAAATCGCAGCATTGCTGCACCTCCCCATCCTGTTCGTTGGTATTTTGTCGGCAGAATAAATTTCGTCAGGCGGACCGCAATTCGTCCTTCGGTTAAGCGCCGGCGACGCCGGGAGACACAGCGTGTTTCAACACCGGAAGCGCTACCCGGCATGCCCATCAAGCGCGCGGCTGGCGGTCACGAAAAATCGCGTATTCATTAGTATTATCAATAATTTGAATGCCGGAAGCGGCTCGCCGCAAAGACGGAAAGGAGCGCACCACTGAGGGAGGTGGTGCGACACTCTGCCTACTTGTTGCGCTGCAGCGCGGCGATTGTGCGCTGCGGGAGCGATTATTCGGACGAAGCCCCAGTTTCGCGAAGTTTTTCGGCATGATAGCGTTGGAACGGGATGTCCTGCTCATACACCTTGTCGCGCACCCACTGGAACATGTTGCGCACAGTTGGCGCGCCAAAGGCGCCCGGCATACGGGCAACGGCACTTTTGCCGGCAGGCTCGTCGGTGGCGTGCTCGGGCAAAAACAGCACCGTTGGCGTGAACACGATGCCCCACCGTCGCACGGCCGTTTTCTCAGTCAGAACCGTGCCGTCGAGGTCGATCACCTCCTCATCGCCATACATGTTGAGCCGCACCACCATGAAGTTCTCGGTGATGTACTGGCGCACATCGGCTTGTGAGAAGACCTCATCGTGGAGTTTTTTGCAGTAGATGCAGCCGGCCTGTTCCACGATGACCGCAAGGCGCTTTCCCTCGTCGCGCGCGGTCTCCAGGTCTTCTGCGAGATCCTTGAAGGTCAGGGCCATCCAGGGCGCGACGTGAAGGCCGTCCTCGCCAAGCTGTGCGGCTGCGGCCGGTTGCGCCAGGGAAAGTGGCGCGATGGCCCCGACAAGGAGGCCTGCGACCATGATGATGGCGCACCATGTGGTTTTCAGGTCAGTCATTGGGTCCTCCCGGTCACGTGGTCAGAATGCTGTGTGTGGTCCTGCCGGCTGCGCCAATGGCGTCCAGGTCGCCAGTGCATCATCCAAGCGCGGCATCATCCAAACGATTGCAACTGCGGAAACTCCTGCAACAGCCAGGCTGCGATTCGTGGCATCTGGCCTGTCATGAACAAAACGCCGGTGACGACCAGCATGACGCCCATCACCTTCTCGATCGTGCCCATGTAGCCGCGCATGCCCCGCAGGAAGCCGAGAAAGGCGCCGGCAAAAACGCCAGCGATGATGAACGGCACGCCAATCCCGGCGGCATAGGCCCCCAGCAGCAATGCGCCGGCGCCGGTGGTCTCCTGCGCGCCGGCCGTGAACAGGATGGCTGCCAGGATCGGCCCGGCGCACGGTGTCCATCCGAAAGCGAACGCCAGGCCGACGACGAATGCGCCGAGCAACGAAGCGGGTCGTGCATCGACTTGCGCTCGGACCTCGCGATAGAGCAGCATGATCCGCCAGACGCCGAGGAAGTGCAGACCGAAAATGATGATGATGACACCGGCGATGATGCTCAGGATGTCAAAGTAGGCCGATACGAACTGACCGACCTGTGTGGCCGCCGCGCCGAGTGCGATAAAGACGACGGAAAACCCGAGAACGAAGGCAATGGCGCTGTAAACAATGTGCGCGCGCTGCGCGAACGTGAGCGTGCCAGTGGTGAATTGCTCCGACGTGACGCCCGCCAAAAAGCAGAGGTAGGACGGGACAATCGGCAGAACGCAAGGCGAAATGAAGGAAATCAGACCGGCGAGAAATGCGCCTGCCAACGTTACGTCCACCATGGTCGTCACACATCACAGGACCCGGCCACTTGCGCACAGCAGGCCTCAAGGTCATCGGGAGGCGCTGGTGCAGGTGATCGGTCCGTTGCCCACGAAAGCGTGATCCAACAAACGCGACCGGTTTGCAAGCGGGCCCAAGGATCATAGCTGAGGATCAAAACGGAGAGAAAAGAAGGTGCTGGCGATTTTATCAGTTCTGACGCGTTCGTTCCCGGTCCGCGCCGTGGGGTCCACCACGCGGGCCGGCTGGCCGGAAAACCGTTGCGACGCGGTGGCAAAGCCAGTGCTTCGCCGGGGGGGCATGGCCCGTCGGCTTTCCATGGTCATGGGGCTCGGCTGCCTCCAGGTTGCGGCCTTTTTCGCGCTCACCGCCGCGCAGGCCATAGCTGTGGGTGCCAATGACACTTCGCCGTCAAAGGCCTCGACCATCTCCGCAACGACCGCGCCCTCCGGGTCGAGCGAGGCCGTGGCGTCCCGCGTTCAGTTGATCATGCTGGAGGAGGAGGGGTGCCCCTGGTGTGTGCGCTGGCATGAGGAGATCGGCGGCATCTACCATAAGACTTCGGAAGGGGGGCGAGCCCCGCTGCGCCGCGTGGACATGCATGCGCCACTGCCCGACGACCTTTCATTCCTGCGCCGGGCGCATTTTTCCCCGACGTTTGTTTTGGTCGAGGGCGATCGCGAGGTCGGGCGGATCCGCGGTTATCCGGGGGCAGATTTCTTCTGGCCGCTGCTGGGTGAACTGCTTGGGAAGCTCAAGGCGAGCAGCGCGGACGACACTCCGGTTGTCGTGAACTGACCTCACGCTCGCAGCCAGGTGCCGTCCTGGCGCATGCCGGGCGCGATGCATGCTCCGGGTAACGCACTTGCATGCAACTTTTTTACGAGCGGGATTGTGTCCCGACCAGCTTGATTAACGCAGAACGGGGTCGTTCACTGCCAGCCAAAGCGCGGGACCTCAAACCAAACAGCGCGATGAGGGTGGGAATGGGCGAGATGCGGATCAGGCGACGGTCTGGACGACCAGAAGGCGTGTGCGCCGTCGGACTGCTGGCTCGTGACGCTCGACGCCCAGCCCGATTGCCTCGATTGCCCTCGGTGGCCGGCATAACGCTGGCAATGCTCGTAGCGGCCACCTGTGGCGCTCAAGGCCAGGACATCGCCTACGGTGAGTATCTCGCCAGCGAGTGCGTGACCTGCCACCGGGTCGACGGCTCCGAAACCAACATCCCAGACATCACAGGCTGGGATGATGCGTCGTTCATCGCCGTCATGACCGCCTACAAGGATCGTGAGCGCAGCAATTCGGTCATGCAGACCATCGCTGGCGGGCTTGAGCCGGAGGATATGGCAGCACTGGCCGCCTATTTTCGCACCATCCGTGAAGCCGAGTGAGCGTGTCACGTCCAAGGCCGGCGCGCGAGGTCCTGTGGCCTGGCCGTGAGATCGCTTTTTCCTGCGGGGCGCGTCCAGGCAAACATCGGTTACGCGTAAAGGATCGCGGCGTTGCACGTCACGGCACACCCCACGGCGTGCGATCCAGCGCGTCCAGCGCTCGAACGCGTGTGCGCTGGCTGGGCTGAAGAAAAATCAATCAAAAAGGGAGGATAACACTATGGTCAACGTCACACGGCGCCAGTTTTCCTGGATGCTCGGCGCATCAGCGGCGGGCACCGTCGCCATGCCTTACGTGGCGCGTGCTGCGACACCACACGTTGTGGTCATCGGCGGGGGTGCTGGTGGCGCAACGGCGGCGCGCTACATCGCCAAGGATTCCAAAGGCGCCATTCGCGTGACGCTGATCGAACCCTCAAAGCGCTACTACACCTGCTTTTTCTCCAACCTCTACCTCGGCGGCCTCAAGTCCTACGAGGACATCGGCCACGGCTATGACACCCTCGCATCCGACTTCGGTGTCAGTGTTGTGCATGACTGGGCCAGCGCGATCGATCTTGACGCCAAGCAGGTGCGCCTCGCTTCGGGTGCGGGCATCGCCTACGACAAAGCCATCGTCGCCCCGGGGATCGACCTCAACTATGAAAGCGTGCCCGGCTATTCGGCCGAGGTTTCCGGGCGCATCCCGCACGCCTGGAAGAGCGGCACGCAGGTTCAGTTGCTTAAGGCGCAAGTCGAGAACATGCGCGAAGGCGGCACGTTTGTGATGGTGGCGCCGCCGAACCCTTATCGCTGCCCGCCCGGACCCTATGAGCGCGTCTCGATGATCGCGCACATCCTCAAGCAGAAGAACCCCAAAGCCAAGATCGTCATCCTTGATCCAAAGGAGAAATTCTCAAAGCAAGGCCTCTTCCAGGCGGGCTGGGAGACCCACTATCCGGGCATGGTTGAGTGGATCCCCGCCTCCATTTCCGGCGGCGTGCAGAGCATGGATCCGGAGACCCTCACCTTCGAGACGGACATCGACACCTTCAAGGCCGATGCGGCGACCGTCATTCCCGCACAGGTCGCTGGGCGGATCGCAGCGACGTCAGAGCTGACAAACGATAGCGGCTGGTGCCCGATCAAGCCGGCCACCATGCAGTCGGCGATGAACGAGGACGTCTACGTGTTGGGCGAT
>CAZGNQ010000133.1:0-4829 GCA_964527285.1 uncultured Hyphomicrobiales bacterium
GGCAAAGTCGTCGGAGGACTTCTCGGCGCTAAACGATCTTGAGGGGATCGTTTGTTCGTTGCCTGAGGGCTTTCGCCTGGAACGCTCCGATGTGACGCCTCCGATTGTTTCACCCTACGGATTGACCATTTCGGTGGGGGATGACGGACGTTTGGAGCTTTCTGGAGCGCTCCCCAGTGCCGAGGCGCGCCGTGAACTGTTGGCGGCACTGCGCGCTGCGCGCCCGGACGCTGATATTGATGATTTCACCGTGATCGGGGCAGGCGAACCGCAGGGATGGCGAGCGGCAAGCCTCGCCGCTGTCTCCCAAGCCTCGCGCCTGGCTAGTGGCCGGGTGGTGCTGAGCGCAGACGCGCTCGAGGCAGAAGGGCTGGCGCGCGAAGACTTTGACGATGCGCAAGCGCGGGCTGCGCTGGAGGCAGATCTCCCAAGCCGGTTCCGGGTGACGCGCCTGGACGTGGAGGCCCCCGAGCCGGAAATCCCCACGGTTGCGCCCTACAACTGGTCCGTGACGTTCTCAGATGGTGTCGCGCGACTGGCGGGTGCTGTGCCGAGCGAGGAGATCCGGGCCGCGCTGCTGGCCGATGTGGCGCGCGCGTTGCCCGACGCTCGGATTGAGGATGCCATGACGCTCGGCCTCGGTGCGCCCGAGGGTTTTGCGCGCATGGCGGCTTTGGGGATCGCGCAACTTGGCAAGGGCCAGTCCGGCCGGGTTGCGCTGTCTGACGGTGCGGTGACGATGGATGTCCGCGCCCGGCGCGAGGACGATGCCCGAGCAATCGAAGCTGGGCTGCGCGAGGCGTTGCCGGATGGTTTTGACGTGGCCAACACCACCATCGCCTTCGACGAACCCGCCCTTGAGGTGGCGTCGCCGTTCGATTGGGCGGCCCGGTTCATTGATGGGCAGGTTGTGCTGAGTGGCGCCGTGCCGGGTGAGGCCGCGCGTCAGCGTCTGATCGAACAAGTGCGTCGGCGCTTCGGGGCAGAGGTCGAGATCGTCGATGAGATGGTGCTTGCCGCCGGCGCCCCCGACGGCTTCGTGCGCGCTGCGCGGCTTTCCCTGGCCCAATTGTCGCGCACGATGGGCGGCCGGGTGACACTGAGCGACGCCGAAGCGTCGTTTGAGGGGATGGCGCAGACACCAGAGCGCGCTGAACGCATCATGCGCGCCTTCCGTGGCGCCATGCCGAAGGGCTTTGAGGTGCGCCAGGCCAGTGTCCAGGCCCAAACCAGCGTAGAAACCCAGGCAAGCGACGACGCCCAGACAGGTGATGACGATCAGGCCAGTGCCGGTATCAGTACCACTGCCAGTGCCGAGGATCGTGTCGAAGTCGACACCGCGGAGGATGCCACACAGTCGCCACCTGTCACCGCGGATGCGGCGGATGCGGCCGCTTTGGATGCAACCGAAAGCGGTCTCGATGCTCCGCTGGATGATGGCGCGTCCGAGCCGAGCGGTGAGACCGACCAAACCATCGAGACCGGCGCGCCTGGCGCTGACGCTGATCGGTCCGTCCAGACCGAAGCTGAAGCAGAGGCACAAGACGATCGCACCGTCGGCGACGGTCCGGCGGCAGATGGCGTCGCAGACGATGACACAACAACCCCTGCCGCGGATCGCGATAGCAGCAGCGCGGTCACACGAGCGGACCCGGCAGACGTCGCGCCCGAGGATGTGCCGATCGCTGAAGTCGATGGCGATGTGGCACTGGTGGAAGAAAAAGAGGTCGTGTCCGTTGCGAAGGTTGCAGAAGCCCTGGCGAGCGATAGGCCTGTCGCTCCTGATCAGTGCGAGTTGCTCCTCAATTCGGTGCTGTCTGCGGGAGACATCTTTTTCGCCTCCGGCAGTGCGGACCTGGAGCCTGAAAGCTTTGCAACACTGACCCGGCTGTCCTACGTCGCGGGACGTTGCCCACAGGCACGCATCCGGATCGAGGGTCACACCGATGCTGACGGAAGTGCGGCCTACAACCAGGAGCTCTCCGAGCAGCGCGCACGCGCGGTCGTCGAATTCCTGGTGAACGACGACATCGCTGAGAACCGGCTGACGGCCATCGGTTTCGGCGAAATCCGCCCCATTGCGAGCAATGATACGCAAGAGGGCAAGGAGAGAAACCGGCGTATTGAATTCACCGTCGCAACGCAGCAATAGCCCGTGGTCGCCCGATTGCGGGCGTCGAAGCCTCAGGATCACACGCCACCATGGATTACGTCACCAATCATCTGGGATTTCTGGCCTATCAGTTGATGCCTTATCTCATCGCCATGGGCATTGTCGGCGTCCTCGTTGGCTGGTTTTCCTGGACGCCGCGCGCCAGCGAAGATCTCGATATCTAGAGGCACAGGTGGCCGGTGCGCGGGCTTCACGTGTTCCAAGTCGGCTGCCTCATGCGCTTTTGCCCAACGCCTGCGTGGCGCGGCTGCAGTGTTGAATTGGGCTGGGTGCGCCGGCTGACCGGTTGTGCGGCGCCGCTCAACGACTGCGGCCAGCGACACCGGGCCCGACGGCCGCCCTTCTCTGGTCGGGCTCCGGCCCTTTACCGGCGCCTACGGTGCGAGGGCTGGGCGTTCCGCAAAGAGCTCTGGCTGCTGCGCCAACACAACAGTCAACGCAGCGCTCTCACGCGTCTGCAGCGAAGTCTGTCCTGTCGCCCGGCGATTATCCCGGGCTTGTGAGTGCGATGAGCACTCACGTTCCATCCCGGCCCCACCCGCGCGAAGGGGAACACCATGCAAGTTTTCATTCTCGAAACCCTCGGCCTTTTGCTCGCTGCGTTCATCGCAGGCGCCATCATCGGGTCGCTGTTGCGTTGGCCGTCAGTGCGCCGTCAGCGTCGCCAGCTCGAAGAAGCCCGCGGGCGCGTGCGTGAGGCCGCAGAAGAGCGCGCGCGGCAAACGGCCCGTGAGGAAGCCGCTGCTGCAGCGCAAGCCGCGGCGCGCGAGCGGCCTGCCGAGACGAGCAGCGTTGCAGCCGGCGCTTTGGCAGCCGGTGCCGCGGCCGCCGGTGCTGCCGCCTTGGCAGCGGATCGCCCTGCCGATGGCACGACAACGGCTGAGCCTGGGACGTCGGCAGACACGACTGCCGCCTCTGTTGTGACCACGGCAGAGCCCGCGCCCAGCGGGACGGCGCCTGCTCAACAGCAGGCCGCGGAACACCCGGTCAAGCCGGAAGAAACGCAAACATCCGACGCCACTGTGGGCGAACAGCCGGCGGCGACCACGCCGACGCAGACCGCAGCGCAGCCGGAAACGCGCGCAACGACGCCTGTGGCCAGCAGCAGCGATGGCGGGGGGGCCACGGTCGCTGAGGTGCAGCGTGTGGCATCAGAACCCGCACCCGAACCTGCACCGGCACCAGTTGAGCCTGCGCCATCCGCCGACGCGCGTGCGCGTTCAGACGTCGGGCAGGCAGCCGGCGCCGCTGGGATCGCCGCAGCGGCACTTGCAGCGGGGGCGGCTGCAGGTGCTGTGACATCCGCCGAGGATGACGTGCGGGCACCGGCCGCTGAAACGGTTGCCGAGCCAGAGGCTGTTGCTGCGCCGGTTGCGGTGGCCGAGGCACCCATGTCTGTCGCGCCGGTTGTCGTGACGGGATCGCCCGTCAGCCCTGGTGATGATCTGGAAATGATCCGCGGCATCACCGGCGACGATGCCGCAGCCCTCAACGCCGTTGGCGTCAACAGCTACCAGCAGTTGGCAAGCCTGACCGCCGGCGACGTGGCCGCGATCAACGCCGAACTGGGGGGCGGCCAGCGCGTTGGCCGGGAGAATTGGATCGAACAGGCTCAGATCCTCGCCAAGGGCGGTGCGTCGGCCTTTGTGCAGGCACGTGCCAGCCAGGGCCGCTCACTGCATCGCGCCAGCGACGTCGCTGCGGCCATGACGGCAGGAGCGGCGGTTGCAGCTCAGGCTGATCTGCCAGGCGAGATTGCCGAGCCGACCGATGCCAGCGAGCAGGACACGCCGGTTGACGATGCCCGCGCCACGCTCACGGATGGCGTGACCACCCAGACCGTCGAGGCGGGTGATGCACCGGCGGGCGATGATGCGTCGGAAGATGCGTCGTCCGGCAGCACTGAAGTGGCGGCGACCTTGGCGGGTGCGGCGGCTCTCGCCGGCGTTGCTGGTGCGGTGGCGTCGAGCGGCGACGAGAGTGCCGGTACGGAAGCTTCGAGCGTTGAACCGGTCGTCGTTGCGGACGCGACGCAGGATCACTCCGAGGATCAAACCTCCGACGAGCAAACCACCGAGGAGCAAACAAACGATATCGCGCCTGTCGCGGCGGCCTACACAGTCCCGCCTCTGGCCGAGGGCGCTCAACCTGATGACTTCGGCATGATCCGCGGAATGACCGCGCCGGATGCCGAAACGCTCTCGGGCCTCGGAATCGTAACGTTTGCCCAGTTGGCCGCGCTCGACACGAATACGGTGTCTTACCTGGACCGGCGGATCACGGATGGGCCGCGCATCTCCCGGGAGAACTGGATCGAGCAGGCTCAGGTGCTCGCGCGCGGCGGTGCGACGCATTTTGCTGCGCGGACCGAGCCCGTGACAGCGCCGGTGCCCGCCGCTGATGCAGCCACACTGGCCCCCTCAGATGAGGGGCAGCCGGGCTCAGAGGCGCCAACGCCAGAGGTGGCAACGACCTCGACCACCTCCGCGACGCACGCGGATCACGACCAGTCCCCATCTTTCCAGGGCACACTCGCTGCGGCTGCTGCGGCGGCCGCAGCCGGCACGGCGAGCGCCGCCTTCTCGCCAATCCTGCCGCAAGAGGACGCCGGGGAAGCCGACGGCGCTGGCGACGAGACACCGGCGGGCGCCGAGAC
>CAZGNQ010000133.1:4929-9602 GCA_964527285.1 uncultured Hyphomicrobiales bacterium
GACGTCACGGCGATGGCCGCAGACGGACCGGAGGCGGCTGCAGGTGCGGACAGCACCGATCCGCTCGTCGGTGATGACCTGACCCGGATCGACGGCGTGACGCCAGAGATCGCCGCTGTTCTTCACGGGCGCGGCATCCGGCGCCTGCGCGATATCGCGTCTTGGACCCCGACCACGGTGGACGTGATGGAAAGCCAACTGGGGCTTGAGGGGCGCGTCGGGGCTGGCGACTGGGTTGGCAAGGCACAGCGCTTGATCGCAGGCGGTGAGGCTGCCGCGCCCGACGCTCAGGACGCCGGCAGCGACGCGCTCTCGACCGGTGGCATCATTGCTTCGGCCGCGGCGGCTGCGGCATCGGTCGCGGGCCTTGCGGCGGTCGCCACCGACGAGAACGAAGCCGACGCGACGGACGCGCCAATCACAACGGATCAAGCCACCGAGGAAGCGGCCGCGATCAGCGATGCACCGGCGGCCGCGAGCACTGCTGAGGCAACTCAAGGCGCGAGTGCGGGCGACGGCGTGATCGCCACGGCTGTTGGCGCCGTGAGCGAAGGTGTGGCCGAGGTCGGCGAGGCCGCAGCCGACGTGACCAGCGCAGCCGGTGAAAGTGTGACCGCCGCCGCCGCTGCTGCCACAGCAACCGTGAGCGCGGGAACGGCCAGCGTCGCGAATGCCGTGCGCGAGCGCATGCCACTGCGGTCTGTGCGCTCAGAAGCACTCACCGGCGGCGCCCAGCAGGGTGGGGCGTCGAGTGTTGGAGGGCGCGTGATCGGTCGCGGCGCCGCGCCGGATGATCTCAAGCGCATCAAGGGCATCGGCGTGGTGATCGAAAAGAAGCTCTTTGCCATGGGGATCACGACCTACGAGCAGATCGCGAACTTCACCGACGCCGACGTGGCAGCCGTGAGCGAGCGGCTGGACTTCAAGGGGCGCATCGAGCGCGAGCAGTGGATCGAGCAGGCGCAGATCCTGGTGGACGAGGGGCCGGGGGAACTCGCCTGACGCGTGGTGAGGCGCACTGTTGGCCGGTGCCCGGCTGCGGTGCAATGCACGTGTGCGGGCCAGCACACGTGCGCGTTTGAGAGGCCAGGTTTGTCAGCAACGCGGCTGTCATGACGTCGCGCGACAGGTTCGACCGGGCGATAGTCTTAGTTCGCCCATCGTTTGACGTGGCTCGCGTCGGCACATAGCCTTTCGGAAACACTCCGGAGGGCGTGCGCCATGCAGATAATTCCACCGGCAGATCAGGTCTTCAGGCTTCGAAAGCGCCATCGCAGTCACCGATGCGGCCGGTGTCATGCCTTTGCGTTGGCAGCAATGTCTGCGGCGTTCATCGGTCCGGCAATGCTGTCTGGATCAATGACGCCTGGCGCACACGCAGCCGATCGCGGTGTTTGGGCTGGTTCGACTTGGCCGTCAGCCCGCCTGACAACGGCCTCGAAGCCCGTCGCGACGGAACGCGCCAGCCAGCTTAATGGCCTCTTTGCTGAACTGAAGGCCCAGACACATCCGGGCCTGGCGCAAGTGACCGCCCAGAAGATTTGGCAGATCTGGCTGTCGCCCATCAACGAGCGATCGTCCGAATTGATGGCCCAGGGGTCTGCCGCTATGCGCACCGGCAATCTGCGCGACGCCATCGCGATTTTTTCTGAATTGATCGAGCACGACCCGGACTACGCCGAGGGCTGGAACAAGCGCGCGACTGTCTGGTTCTACCTTGGCAACGACGAACTGTCCCAGGCCGACATCGACGAAACGCTCAAGCGTGAGCCACGCCATTTCGGTGCGCTGTCCGGCCTCGCCATGATCCACTTGCGCCAAGGGCGCAATCAGGCCGCCGTGGACGCCGCGCGCGCAGCCCAGCGTGTCTATCCGCTCATCCCGAGCGCACCACGCATCTTTGAACAAGCTGGCGGGTCAAACAGGCCGGAGCCGATCTGAAGGCCCCGGGCGGGCACGGTCTGGCCACAGTCTGGCCACCGCCGGGCCCGTCGTCACGGGCTCAGCGCCGCTTGATCTGGTCGAGGAACCGGCGTTTGGGCGGCTCGGTCGGTTTGGCCGTCGCGCCCGCATCCTGTGCGGACACATTCTGGCTCGTTGCGTCCGCGGTGGTGGGCACAGCATCACCAACCCGTGCCATCAGGCTGGGTGCCGCGTTCGCCGCGCCGCTGTCAGATGCTTGTCCGGCTATCGTGTGCCCAGCTTTCGACCAATCCGCCGGCGTGAAGAACCGTGCAGACCTGAGGTCATCCAGCTCCATCAGCTCAAGGTGGGCCGCCCCTTCGCGCCGCACGAGATACAACCCTTGCGCTGCGCCAACAATTTCGCCCGAAACGGCGCCCAGATGCCCGCCCATGTGAAAGAACAAACCGACGAGATCGTCGCGTTGGCTGTCGCCGCTCATTGGTCCTCCACCGGGTAACTGGTCCGTTTTTGCAGGCTTCGTTCGCGCAGCGTCGCCGATGGCATCCGCGCAAGCGCCCAACGGGACGCGACCGCGCGCAACCATGCCGAAAAAAGCTGGTGCGTCAGCGGCACGCTGACTGCGCATTTGCGCCAAAGCTGTAGCATAAAGCGTTGCAGTCGCCATGGGGCTAAACTGTGTTGGCGCGCTGATCCTCACGGATATCGGGCTTCCAGGGCTGATCTTTCGCCATTGGACGTCAGGTGGCGTGACGAATGCCAAGTCGAGTGTCGAGGGTGTTATGCCGCGTGTCGGAACTCCAATAACGGTCGCGGCTACGCGTCGCGAAGCGGGCCCACGGCGCGCTGTGAGATGCGCGGTCGTCCTGAACATTTGCGCGGCACTGGCCCTTGCCGCCTGTTCGCAATCCGGCGGCTCACAAACGCCATCGGCGCACGGCGCGTCCGCAACCGCAGCAACTGCCGCGGCACCGCTTGGCGATGCGCCGATCCAACTTGGTCGGCGCACCGTGCCGCTTCTGGGTGGCGATGCCAGCGCACCGATCGACAAGCTTGATGTGAAACGCGCGGTTGAGCGCTTCCACATGAACGCAGGAGCCCCGCTCGGCCCCTACCGCAGCGCGGGGCTTGACCTGGACGGCGACGGGCGCGGTGAGGCCGTGGTTCTGCTGGAGGGGGAGAGCTTCTGCGTGCGCACCGGCTGCACTTTGCTGATCTTGAAGGATGGGGGCAGCGGCCTCTGGCCGTTTGCGCAGATCAAGCGTGTGAAGCTGCCGGTCGTGCTTGCGCTCACCTCTTCGCGCGGATGGCGCGATCTGTTGGTGCGCACCGGTGGTGGCGGCATGCGGCGGATGACTGTGAAACTGTCGTTCGGGCCAAACGGCTATCCTGGCAATGCCAGCATTCTGAAACCGTTCCTTGGGGTGGCGGAGGCCAACGGAACGGTGGTGTTTGGAAAATCGGACGCGGATGCGGCCCTAACAGCCGCCGCAACGCCGGGTGACGTGTCGAATGGCGATGGAGCGGTCGCAGGCAACGCGAGTGCCTCGCGTAACAATGCCTTCGGTGTGACCCGGCTGCAAAAACCGCGCGTGCATCAGGCGGAGTGAGCCGGCCGCGCGGCGCCTTAGGGTCATGCCAGACTGGTGGTGGCCGTGCGAAGCTGGTGGTAAGGCCAGACGTTTGGCGGTCAGGCCAAACATTGCTCAGGCTCAAGTGACCCGGGCGCCATAAAGCCAGTCGTAGCGCGCCATCAACATTTGGGCGGGAACCGTCCGCAAGGCGAAATTGCGCGCAATCGCGCCCGCCCCGCGCAAGTGATAGATTTCACCATTGCGCTCTGAGGCCCGCGCCACCTGCGCCACGCGCTCCTGCCGGACCGCGGCAAAATCCTCAAGCGGCCGATCTGCAGCGACGATCCGGGCGAGTGCGCACGCATCCTCAATGGCCATGGCTGCGCCCTGCGCCAGGAAAGGCAGGATCGGATGCCACGCGTCACCGATCAGCACGCGACCCCCGCGCACAGGCGTGGCAGCGCCTTCGAGCGTGTGCAATGCCCATGATCCAAGCGTTGCTGTATCGGTCTCCAGTGTCAGCCGAACGAGGCGCTGAAGCGCCGGTGCGGCTCCGCCGAACACCCGCGTCAGATCGAAATCCTGGATCGCGCCACGCCAGCCGCCGCGCAGGGCTTCGTGCGCTGCATCGTTCAGGCGAGGGCGCGTGATGATGACAAGGTTAAGCTGCTGCCCGCCAGCGACCGGATAGTGAACCACATGGGCGTGGGGCAACATCCACACCGCGACGTTGTTGGCAAAGATGGAGGGCAGCAATGCCTCCTGCACAGCCGTCATTGGCAAGAGGGCACGCGTGGCGACCTGGCGGGTGAACGCAAGGTTGGCGTGCGGTGCGACGAGCGTTCTCAGGCCCGACCAGGCGCCGTCGGCGATGACGGTGAGGTCAGCGGCAAGCGGCGCGCCATTCACGCTGATGGGCGGATCCGCCACCGGGCCGTCCTGTTCCGCGCGCACGTCTGCGGGCACGGCGTCCAAGGCTGCGCTCGCAGTGGCCCCGTAGCGCAGGTCAATGTCGGGGTGGGCCTCGCTGGCGCGCTGCAGGACCCCATACAGATCGGACCGGTGAACGCACAGGTAAGGCGCGCCGAAACGCTCCACCATCGTCGGGCCCAGCGGCAGGCGCGACAGCACACGCCCTGTGTGGCCGTCTTGAACGACGATGGCGCGCGGCTGAAC
>CAZGNQ010000134.1:0-9451 GCA_964527285.1 uncultured Hyphomicrobiales bacterium
CAATGAACGCGATGTCGGCGCGGAAGCGGGCCGCCACAATGGGCGACCACTCGCGCGGGTAATGCTCTTTCGGCACGTTCAGTCGGCGAAGCGGTGCGCGGCCAATGCTTTCAGACATGTGCGCCAGCGTCACAATCGGGTCCGGGAGCTGAGCCTCGTCCAACCCGGCGACAATTGCGCCTGCAGCGATGACCGGCCAGACGGCGTTCGGTCCGTGGACGAGCACATGGTCGATCTGGTCGCCAAGCACCCAGCCGCGCTGGGGCAGCGGCTGGTCTATGGATCGCTGCGCCCATTCGCCGGTGATGGCAGCAGCGGCGGCGATGATGGTCTCGGCATGGATGCCCTGGGGGCTGGTGTAATGCCGGATCAGTCGGCTGACGATGGCATCGGCGGCTTCGTAGGCCCCGCCCTGCCCGTCCTGGCCTGCATGGGGCCCGGCGTCGGACACGACTGGTTGGCCGGGGTGGGGGCCGTTGTGGTGGCCATGGCCAATCGTTGCAGCAGAGGGTGTTGCTGTTGATAGCTGTCCCGTGGGCAGCGCTCCTGCGGCCGGCATGGCTGGAGCGTTCGCTATCGGGCCGTTCGGCGCTGAACCGTGTGGTGCGGGGCCTGGTGCCATGGGCGCGCCCTGTCCGCCCGTGCCAAGCGGGGCCTGAGCAAACGGCCCTGACGCCGGCGGTTGGACTGGACCTGGCTCGCGTGCATGACCGTGCAGTCCGACATCGCGCCCGGCGGGGCGTGACCGGTCTCCCGCAAAGTCGTGTCGCGCATCGTACCGCTCGTCCATGCACCTTGCCCCCGGCCTGCTGCACGCCTCCTGGCGGTGCGACGCAGGCCTTTTTATCAATTCGCACTAAACGTGAGTCGGCTTGCTCCCCGCGTGGGCTTTGGGCGCGACGATGCCGCGCGGTGGCCGTGGCCGTGGCGCAATTACAATCGATTGTACCCGGTGTTCGGCCGACCGCACCAATGGGTTGTTAAGTATGACTTTATGGTTGTGCAGCTGCCCAGGCTGCCGGAGCAGCTCAGCCCGAAAGATCGACTGGCGGTGGGGTGTGTGGCATGACAGGCATTGCCTGCGTTGTCGCTTCGCCCAAATCAATTGATGGGTGATGGCGCGGCCCGGCACAGGTGCGGATCGCGGCGTGGGAACGGGCGCGATATCCGTGTGTGATGTGCAGCGCGGGCGAAAGGATGAAACTTGTCGATCATCAAAAGGATCGCGAGCATTGGGCTGGCCGTCGTATGCTTGGTGGTTGGTGCGGTCACTCTGCCGTTGCCGACACCCATTGGGCTGCCTCTGCTCGTGATCGGCTTCACGCTTTTGCTGTCGTCCAGCCCCGGCGCGCGGCGTCGGTTCTACCGCTACAGGGCCGCGCGGCCGAAGCTCGATGAGCGCATTCGAAAGATCGAAAAGTATCTCCCGGCATCCATGCGCCGCCTGCTGAGTGGCAAGCGCAATCGGCCCGAACGCCCGGGCGCGCCGGAAACGTCTGGCCAGATTGATCGCGGCAGCGCGGGCCAGCACCCCTCCTGAGCCGACGCGATGCCCCCTGATTGGGCAACGACACCGCGCATCGTCGCGCAAATGCGCTTGCCTGGTCGTGCGGGTGGCGCTGGCGCAGACCCGGTGATAATGCCTCACGCCATCACACCGTCGCTTGCTTGAAAGGCCTCTCCATGACCGCGCCAGCCGTTCCGCCGCACGACCTGGGCGTCGAGCCAAAACGCATGGCCGATGCCCTCCGTGTTCTGGCGATGGATGCCGTACAAAAGGCCAAGTCGGGGCATCCGGGCATGCCTATGGGTATGGCCGATGCGGCCACGGTGTTGTGGACCCGGTTCCTGAAATTCCATGCGGCTGAGCCGCGCTGGGCGGATCGGGACCGGTTCATTCTCTCCGCCGGTCATGGCTCCATGTTGCTCTACGGCCTGCTGCATCTGTCAGGCTTTGAGGACATGTCCATGGAGGAGCTGATCAACTTCCGTCAGCTCGATGCGCGCACGGCGGGCCATCCCGAATACGGTCATGCGCTTGGTATTGAGACGACGACCGGACCACTTGGGCAGGGGCTCGCCAATGGTGTTGGCATGGCCCTGGCGGAGCGGTTGGTTGCCGCCCGCGTCGGCCCTGAGCTGTGCGATCACTATACTTACGTGATCGCCGGCGATGGCTGCCTGATGGAAGGAATCAGCCACGAAGCGATCTCACTGGCCGGCCACCTGAAGCTGTCCAAGCTGATCGTTCTGTTCGACGACAATGCCATCTCCATTGACGGCAGCACGGACCTGTCGGTCTCCGATGACCAGATTGCGCGGTTCACGGCCTGCGGTTGGGAGGCTGCGCGCGTTGACGGTCACGACCATGAGGCGGTGGCTGCTGCGATTGCGGCGGCGCGCACCACGCCACAGCCGTCGTTGATCGCATGCCGCACGCAGATCGGTTTCGGCAGCCCCAACAAGGCCGGCACCGCTGGGGCCCACGGGGCGCCATTGGGCGACGATGAGATTGCAGCAACCCGTGCCGTCCTTGGCTGGGACGCTGCCCCGTTCGAGATCCCGAGCGATATCGCAACGGCGTGGCGCAGCGCCGGCACGCGCCATTCCGACGCGTTTCGGCAGTGGCAGACGCAGGCCGATGCCCTCGACGCGGAGAAAAAAAGCTGGCTCGGTGATCCTCTGGCGGGGGGCACGGCGGATGCGCTCAGCGAGGCGATTACGGCATGCAAGGCGAGCTTCCTGGCCGACAAGCCGAAGCTGGCGACGCGGCAATCCTCACAGAAGGTGATCGAGGCCATTGTGCCGGCCGTGCCCGGGCTCATCGGCGGCTCCGCTGACCTGTCCGGCTCGAACGGCACAAAGACCGCTCACCACACGCCGGTCCAGGCGCCGGCGTACGACGGCAATTACGTCCACTACGGCGTGCGCGAGCACGGCATGGCCGCAGCCATGAATGGTATTGCGCTGCACGGTGGAATTGTTCCCTACGGCGGCACGTTCCTCGTGTTCACCGATTATTGTCGCCCTGCGATCCGCCTGTCAGCGCTGATGAAGCAGCGCGTCATCTATGTGATGACGCATGATTCCATCGGCCTGGGTGAGGACGGGCCCACTCATCAGCCGGTGGAGCAACTGGCGGCGCTGCGGGCCATGCCAAACGTCAACGTGTTGCGCCCGGCCGATGCTGTGGAGTGTGCCGAGGCGTGGCAGATTGCTCTGGAAAGCGACGCGACGCCGTCGATCCTGGCGTTGACGCGCCAAGGCCTGCCCACGTTGCGCGCCGATGCAGATCCCACGGAGAATAAATCGCGCCGCGGCGCTTATGTGCTGCGCGAGACCGATGGCGCGCGCGACGTGACGCTGATCGCCTCCGGCTCTGAGGTTGAGATCGCATCCCTGGCGGCTGAAATTCTGGCACGCGATGGCATCACGGCAGCCGTCGTATCGATGCCCTGCTGGGAATTGTTCCGCGCGCAGGATCTCGCCTATCGCCAGGGCGTTCTGGGCGAGGCGCCACGCCTTGCCATTGAAGCAGGTGTCTCGTTCGGCTGGAGCGAATGGGTGGGTGATGCCGGCGGCGTCCTGGGCGTTGATGACTTCGGCTTGTCCGGCCCCTACCAGCAGGTCTACGCGCGGTTCGGCCTCACGCCGGAAGGTGCGGCCGAGGCGGCCCGCAAATTGCTCTGAATATCGGCGTGGGGGAGCGTGCCCTGTGCTGAGCGCATGAGGGCGTTCTCCCCATCGATGTTTGCTGGCGCCGGGTTCAGGGGGCAGAGACCCCGCGCGCTCCAGCGCACGCTCTGGAGATAAGAGAAAGAGGGATCCAAGCAATGGCCGCCAGCGGGATTGCCAGCGTTGAGACTGTTGACGTTAAGAGCAAGCGCGTCCTCGTGCGCGTCGATATCAATGCGCCGATCGCTGACGGCCGTGTCACGGACGACACCCGACTGCGCGCCATTGTGCCCACGGTTCGCCTGCTTCTGGAGCGTGGCGCGCGGCCCACTTTGCTGGCGCATCTGGGGCGGCCCAAGGGCACGGTTGTGCCTGAACTCTCACTTGAGGTGCTGCGCGCGCCACTTGAGGAGCTGCTGGGTGCGCCGGTGGTGTTTGCCGGTGGCGGCGACGCGTTTTCCGCACCGGACGCCCCGGACGGTGCCGTGGTGCTGATGGAGAATGTCCGCTTCCATCCCGGGGAGGAAAAGAACGACGCAGCGTTTGCAGATGCTCTGGCCGCGCTTGGTGATGTCTATGTGAACGATGCGTTTTCCTGTGCTCACCGTGCGCACGCCTCGACCCACGGTTTGGCCGAGCGCCTGCCGGCCTATGCCGGTCTGCAGATGATGGCCGAGTTGGATGCCCTGGCCCGCGCGCTGGAAGAGCCTGAGCGCCCAGTGGCGGCCATCGTTGGTGGCGCAAAGGTTTCCACCAAGATTGCCCTGTTGGAGAACCTGGCTTCCCGGGTGGATGTGCTCGTCATTGGGGGCGGCATGGCCAATACATTCCTGAAGCGCGACGGGCTGGAGATCGGCACATCCCTGCATGAGGCCGACGAGATGGCGACGATCGATCGGATCAGGTCAGCGGCGGCCGCCAACAACTGCCGGCTCATTCTGCCGGTGGATGTGGTGGGCGCCGATGCCTTTTCTGCAGACGCCGCCCACGACACGTACGCCGCAGACGCTCTGCCGGCGGACCGGATGATCCTGGATGTTGGCCCGCGTACGGTCGAGACGGCACGCGACGCTCTGGCAGGCTGCAAGACGGTGCTTTGGAACGGACCGCTCGGCGCATTCGAGATGGCGCCATTCGCGGCCGGTACGCAGGCGCTCGCCGTGACCGTGGCGGAACTGACCCGCGCAGGCCGGATCGTTTCGGTTGCTGGGGGCGGTGATACCGTGGCCGCGCTCAATTCGGCCAATGTGGCCGGCGACATGACTTATTTATCGACGGCTGGCGGCGCATTTCTGGAATGGCTGGAGGGCCGGACCTTGCCGGGCGTGGCGGCCCTTAGGCAGGCCAACGCCAATTGAGAGGCGTAGGCATAGGCCCAACATCGGGCAGAGGCCCAAGCGCAGGCAGAGGCCCGGCGAGAGGCCTGAACGCGGCCTGCCGCGCGCATCGCCAGCGCGGCCGCCAGGAGGGTGAGGGTGATCGTCCATGGGCCAGCGCCGCTGCAACCTGAACGCAAGGCGCAGCGGCTGGACGGTGATCGGCGCCTGGTCGTGCCCCACGGTCTTTGGCTCGGTGTCCAATGGCGTGAGAGGCCAAGCGTCTCGCGTCGCCCGGCGCGGCACCATTGGCGGCATAAGCGCGTTGGCCTGCCTCGTGGGCATGGCTTGTGCTGTTCCAGCCCCCGCCCCCGCGCAGGACCTTTCGTTCACGCGCGTGGCTGAGATCCCGACACCGCAGACCGACGCCGTGCGTGCCGAGGCCGGGTTGCCGGCCACCGCGACGGGGCCGGTGTTGCTCCGCCCGCGGGCACCCGCTTTCGGCGACATCGGGCTTGAGGTGCTCTGGTCCGGCCTGCGCTTCCGTCTGTCCGTGGCGGCGCAAGCGCAAAGGTCGGCCGTGGCGAACCCGGCTTTCCTGTGGGCGCAGCGCGGCGAGGAGCTTTGGCGCACGCCGACCGGCACGGAGGAAAAGTCCTGTGTCGACTGCCACAACGCGGCCGTGCGTTCGATGCGCGGCGCGGCGTTGCGCTATCCGCGCCATTCCCACCATCTCGACCGGCCGATCACGTTTGTGGACCGCATCAACCTGTGCCGCGCGGAATTCATGGGCGCGCGCGCCCTGCCCTACGACAGCGACGAAATGCTCGCCCTTGCGATCCACTTGCGCCATCAAAGCTGGGGGATGACGCAGACATTCCGCTCTCAGGCGGAGACAGAGGCGGCGGTCGCCAGCGGCCAGCTCTATTGGCAGACCAAGCGTGGCACGCTGAATGCGGCGTGTGCCGATTGCCACGACCGCAACTATGGTCGGCGCTGGAGTTCCGTGTTGCTGAGCCAGGGCCAGCCCACGGCATATCCGGCGTATGTGGCCGGGCTGCGAAGACCTGTCTCACTGCACGGCCAGTTCGCACGGTGCGAGACCCTGGTTGGGGCGCAGCCGCTGCCCACGGGCGCCCTCGACTATGTGGGCCTGGAACTGTATCTGAAACGTCGTTCGGCCGGGTTGCCGCTGGCCACGCCAGGGCTGCGCCCGTGATGGGCTGACCGGTGGCCGTGCAGGCGGTGAGCGAAGCGGGCGCGCTGAGAAAAAGAGGCGTCCGCTCTCACGATCTCAACAGTGAGAGACGCATCACCACATGGACCAGCGCACCCCCACCGCCTTGACCATTGCCGGTTCTGATCCTTCCGGCGGGGCGGGGATTCAGGCGGACCTTAAGACGTTTGCCGCGTGCGGTGCCTATGGTGCGAGTGTGATCGTGGCACTGACCGCGCAGAACACGCTCGGCGTGACGGGCATCCATGCGGTGCCGCCGGAATTCGTGGTCAAGCAACTCAACGCCGTGTTCGACGACCAGCACGTCCCGGCCGCCAAGACGGGGATGCTGGCGAACCGCGCCACCATTGAGGCAGTCCTGGAGGGCCTACCAGAGCGAGCCGGGGCCGACGGCGCTCAGAGCCGGTCGCGACGGCCGTTTCTGGTCGTCGATCCGGTGATGGTCGCAACCAGTGGCGATCCGCTTCTGGAGCCCGACGCCGAGAGTGCTGTGCGCGACCTGATGCTGCCGCAAGCCGACCTCGTTACCCCCAACCTCCACGAGGCCGCGCGTTTGCTGCGGGCGCCGGTGGCGCGGACCGTTGAGGAGGCGACCGCGCAGGCGCGTGCGCTCAAGGCGCTGGGGCCGTCTTCGGTGCTTTTAAAGGGCGGGCATCTGGTCGGGGCGCCAGCGTCCCAACACGCGCGAGACGGGAACGGCTCAACGGTTGTTGTGGAATTGCCGCAAGCGCTGCGCGGCCGCGGGGCGCCGGGCGATGGCGCTGATGTCCAGGAGGACGCGCAGGATGTGCTGATTGATGCGGATGGTACGCTGACCGTGTTGACCGCAGGGCGGATCGCGACCCGGAACACGCACGGCACCGGCTGCACGCTTTCAGCGGCCATTGTGGGTCAACTCGCCCATGGGCAGTCGCTGCGCGACGCCGTGATCTGGGCGAAACGGTTCGTCTCGATCGGCTTGGCCCTTGGATGCACCTTGCGCATCGGTGCTGGTTCGGGGCCGCTGGATCACGCAGGCGCTGCGCGATGTCTGCTGGCCGAGCGCGGCAGTGGCCGTGATGGGGCCGGGCGCAATTTTGACTAAGACTGACGGCGCCCCGTCCCGCGATGGCCGCGAATTGCTGCCAGGGCTGTGTTAGAATCACAAATGCGCGCAGCGGCAAATGCGTTGCGATGGACCAGGCCGGCAATTGGACAGGGTCCGTGGCCGCACCGTCGCCCGCCGGTTTCGGGCGGTATGGCAGCCGGACCACGTCGCGCTGCGGCAGGCCGCCGCGCACAGGCAATGGCGATCAGGATCAAACATGAGCACACCGGTGCAACACTCACACGCCACGTACGGCTTCGGCCTGGAGCGAATCGGCATCTTCGCAGCGATGCGTCCGATCACAACCCTGATCCTGTTGTTCATACTGTCGGCCGCCAGTGTCTTCGGGTTGGCGCAGAAGGCGCCGCAGGGCTCGCTGAGCGAGCTGTTCCGTTCATCGTCGCCGCAGTTTGCCACTTACGACAAACTGCGCCAGCGCTTCCCGACCAGCGAGTTCGATGTGCTGGTTGTGCTTCAGGGCGCGCCGCTTGCCACGCCCCAGGGGCTTGAGCTCAACCGCACCCTCCACCTCGATCTGGAGTTCACGGACGGTGTTTCCGGCGTGCTCTCCGCGTTTTCGATCCGCGGGCGACCGGATGCTGATGGGTTCCCGCCGCCGGTGATCCCCGATCCCCTGCCAGAGGGGGACGCGTTCAAGGCGGTTTACGACGAGATCCTGAGCCACGAGATGATCGATGGGCGGTTTTTGACCCGCGCAAGCGAGAGCCAGCCGCCTGTCTCGGTCATGGTGATCTCGATCGCAGTGGACGAGTTGACGCGCGATGCGTTCGAACCGGCGATCGACGCTATCCGGGAGGCCGTCAACAGAGCGGTCGAGGGTTCGGGGATCACGGCGCAGCTCTCCGGCGCACCGGTCATGCAGACCGAGATCCGCAGCGCCATTCAGCGCGACCGGATGATCTTCAACACGGCCGGTTTCTTCATCGGCTTTGTGATCGTCTGGTTCTTCCTGCGCAGCGGCTCGTTCGTCCTGATCACGTCGGTCTGCCCACCGCTTGCCGTGCTGTGGGCCCTTGGCATGCTCGGGCTGTTTGACATCCGCCTCAACACCTTCGTGAACGTCATTCCGCCTCTGGTGATGGTGATTGCCTTCAGCGACGCCATGCACATGGTCTTCTCGATCCGACGATCCCTCATGCGCGGCGAAAGCGCCCGTGATGCCGCGATTACGGCGGTGCGCAACGTTGGCCCGGCATGTGCCCTCACGTCACTCACAACGACGGTTGCGCTGTTTGCCATGATGGTGACCGACAGTGCGTTGATCCGCTCGTTCGGGATCGGCGCTGGCATGGCAACGTTGTTGGCCTTTGTTGCCGTGATCACCATCGTGCCGGCCCTGACGGTGCTGTTTTGCAAGCCGGCACCGGTGCCGGCCGAAGGTGCTGAGGATGATGCCCGCGACGCGATGGCAAGCGGCGGCCGGGATGCGAGCCACGGCGTGGTGGAGACGGTTGAGCAGTGGTGCCGTGCACTTGCGCTCTGGGTGGAGCGTCACCCGAGGGCGATTTTCATCACTGCCGTGCCGATCTTTGTTGCTTGTCTTGCGATGCACCTCGCGCTGCAGCCGAAGTATGCGCTGAGCGATGAGGTGCCGACGACCAACCAGTCGATCAAGACCGCTCAATTGCTGGAGGAGCGCCTGTCCGGCTCGCATCCGCTCCACGTGATGATCACGTGGCCGGAGGAAAAGTCCTTCACCGATCCCGACGTGTTGGCCGCATTGGAGGAGGTCCACCGGATCCAGTCGGCACAGCCCTCGATCGCCAACGTGTGGTCTGTGCACACGCTGCGGCAGTGGTTGGAGGATTCAGGCCAGTACTCGCCGGAAAAGCTCCGCAGCTACATCGATGATCTGCCCGAACATCTCTCCATGCGGTTCTTCAATGAACCGCAGCGCGCGCTGCTGGTGACGGGACGGGTCGGCACCCTCAATGCCAAGGAGGCTGTGCCGATCATGGCGGCCATCGATGGCCAACTGGAGCCGCTGCGCCGTGCCAATCCTGAGTTCCAGTTTGAGGTCAGCGGTTTCGTTGCCCTGTCATCGACGGCGTCGGCAAGCATGATCGAGCAGCTCAAGTTTGGTTTGTTGACGGCCATCGTTGTCGTCGTGGCGCT
>CAZGNQ010000135.1:0-9444 GCA_964527285.1 uncultured Hyphomicrobiales bacterium
CGAGCACAACCAACAGTTCAAGCATCATCAAATCGATCTGGACCGGCTTTTGAAAGCGCCGCGCGTGACCATCTGTCCATAGGAGACATCGGGGACTTCTGTCAGGCTGATGGTCGGACAGTATAGGTGCGTCAGACCTTGCGAGCGGTGTTCGCACGCGGTCGGCCCGACGCCATCGCGGTGCGATCTCACCTGAGCGCGCATCGATTGCGCGCTGAACACGGCACGCTTAGCTTCAGGGTCCGGTCGCGGGCGCCACGGCCAGCCGCGACCACCACATGTGCCGAAAGTGGGGCCGGCGGCGGCGATCCCCGCAAGCGTGTTCCACAATTTCAGAAAGGTGACGACCAGTTACCGACACAATTGGTTTAGACCATTTCATTTTGGCAATTCCGGCGCATTGGCGTCTGACACGCAGATCGCGGGCAAACCGGCGGGAGCCGGTGGCGAGGCAGGCAACCGGGGGCGAGCATGGGCGAGGCAATGGACGTATTCGATCTTTTCTCAGACAGCTATGACCGCGAAAAGCGGGTTGTGATGTCCCTCAAGGACTACCTGGAGGGATGTCGCGATGATCCATCGATGTATGCAACGGCCGCACAGCGGATGGTGAAAGCCATCGGCGAACCTGAAACAATCGATACATCGAAAGATGCGCGGCTCGGGCGCATTTTTATGAACCGCACCATCAAGACCTATCCGGCCTTCGCGGATTTTTATGGTCTTGAGGAAACCATCGAGCGGATTGTCAGCTATTTCCGCCACGCCGCACAGGGGCTCGAAGAGCGCAAGCAGATCCTGTATCTGCTTGGGCCGGTCGGTGGCGGTAAATCCTCCATGGCCGATCGTCTCAAGGACTTGATGGAGCAGCAGCCGATCTACGTCCTGGCGGCGGGCGACGAGATCAGCCCGATTTTCGAAAGCCCGCTCGGCCTTTTTGATAAGCGCACCATGGCAACCTTGCTTCAGGATCGCTACGGCATCCCGGAGCGCGTGCTGACGGGTCACCTGTCACCGTGGGGGGTCAAGCGGCTCGACGAATTCGGCGGCGACATTTCAAAGTTCTCTGTTGTGCAGATGACGCCGTCCAAATTGCGGCAGATCTGCATCGCCAAAACGGAGCCCGGCGACGAGAACAACCAGGACATCTCCGCCCTGGTCGGCAAGGTCGACATCCGCAAGCTGGAGTACTTCGGCCAGGATGATGCCGATGCTTATTCATACTCCGGCGGCCTAAACCGCACGACCCAGGGGCTTCTTGAGTTCGTGGAGATGTTCAAGGCCCCGCTCAAGATGTTGCACCCGTTGCTCACGGCCACGCAGGACGGCAACTACACGGGCACTGAGAACGTCGGCTCATTGCCCTACCAAGGCATCATCATCGCCCACTCCAACGAAAGCGAGTGGCAGTCCTTCAAGTCCAACAAGAACAACGAGGCCTTCCTGGACCGCATTTGCGTGGTCAAGGTGCCCTATGTTCTGCGCGTGACCGAGGAGCGGCAGATCTACCGCAAGTTGCTGCGCTCGTCGTCGCTGGCGAACGCGCCGTGTGCGCCTGATACGCTCGGGATGTTGGCGCGCTTTTCGGTCCTCACGCGGCTCAAGCAGCACGACAATTCAAGCCTGTATGCCAAGATGCGAATCTACGACGGCGAAAGCCTGAAGGACACCGATCCGAGCGCCAAAACACTGCAGGAGTACCGCGACGCGGCCGGCGTGACCGAAGGCATGGACGGCCTGTCGACGCGCTTTGCCTACAAGATCCTGTCGGAGACATTTAATTTCGACACCTCCGAGGTGTCCGCCGACCCTGTACACCTGATGTACGTGCTGGAGCAGGCCATCCGCCGCGAGCAGATGCCGGAAGAAACCGAGCAGCGCTACATTGAGTTCATCAAGGAGGATCTGGCGCCGCGGTATGCCGAATTCGTCGGAAACGAGATCCAGAAGGCCTACCTGGAGAGCTACCACAACTATGGTCAGAACTTGTTCGATCGCTACGTCGCCTATGCCGACGCATGGATCGAGGATCAGGACTTCAAGGACCCCGACACCGGCCAGTTGATGGACCGCGAGGTGCTTGGCGAGGAACTGGCGAAGATCGAACGCCCTGCAGGCATCGCGAACGCCAAGGATTTCCGCTACGAGGTCGTCAAGTTTGCGCTGCGTTCGCGTGCCAAAAACGAGGGCAAGAACCCGGAGTGGACGTCCTACCAGAAGATCCGGGACGTCATCGAGAAGCGCATGTTCTCACAGATCGAGGAGTTGCTTCCGGTCATCAGCTTCGGGGCCAAGGCGGACAGCGATGCCGAGCAAAAGCACGCTGAGTTCGTGGAGCGCATGGTCTCACGCGGGTATACGGAGCGTCAGGTGCGCCGCCTGGTGGAGTGGTACATGCGGGTGAGCAAATCGAGTTGAAAGGGGCAGGGCGACAAGGACAAGCCCAAGTTCCTCAAGCGCTGGCAGCACCTGTTCCGTGCTGGCGGCGGCCGCCCCTGAAGCCCGGACGAGTGCTCGTCTGATCCACTGCCGGCGCGAGGCGGCGGCGGGGGACACCAGCGGCACCGACGGGCGCACAAGCAAGACCATCGCGCGGGGTGAAATCGCCCCGCTGCCAAGCGGAAGCGCGCATGCACATCATCGACCGACGGCTCAATCCCAAATCGAAAAGCCTCGGCAACCGCCAGCGGTTCATGCGTCGCGCCAAGGCGCACATCCGTGATGCGGTCAATGATGCCCTGCGCCAGCGCAAGGTGTCCGAGGTGGATGGCGGCGAGGAAGTGTCGATCAGCACAAAGGATGTGCGTGAGCCGACCTTCTCCATCGACCGTGAAACGGGCGACCGTGATTTCGTGTTGCCCGGCAACGCCGATTATCAGCAGGGGGACCTGATCCCCAAGCCGCCGTCGGGCGCCGGAGGCGGGTCTGGCCGTGAGGGCTCTGCCGACGGCGACGGGGAGGACATTTTCTCCTTCACGCTCACGCGTGAGGAGTTTCTCGACATCTTCTTTGAGGACCTCGCGCTGCCGAACCTCGCAAAGCAAAAGCTGACCAAGCTGGCCACGCCGGTGTTCCGTCGGGCTGGATATTCCACCCAGGGCTCGCCGGCCAAGCTCAACAAGATTGCCACAATGCGCAATTCGCTGGCCCGGCGCATCGCGTTGGCCCGCCCGTCGTCACGCCAGTTGCGCGAGCTTGAGGATGAGATCGCCGCTGAAACCGCGCGCCAGGAGGCCGGAGAAGGCGACCCGGACCACCTCAAGGCGTTGCTTGAAAAGCGCGACGGGCTGCGCGCCCGGATGCGGGCCATCGCCTACATCGATCCGCTCGACATCCGTTACAATCGCTTTGAGCGCCGCCCTCAGCCCATCGCCCAGGCGGTGATGTTCTGCCTGATGGACGCATCAGCTTCCATGACGCAGCCGTTGAAGGATCTGGCGAAGCGCTTTTTCATGCTGCTGCACGTCTTCCTGACGCGCCACTACCGCGCCGTGGACGTTGTCTTCATCCGCCATACGACGGTCGCGCAGGAGGTGGACGAAGACGCCTTCTTCTATGGGCGGGCAACCGGCGGCACGGTCGTATCATCCGCTCTTGTCGAGATGCAGCGTATCGTGAAGGAACGCTACCCGATTGACGATTGGAACATCTACGTCGCCCAGGCTTCCGACGGGCACAATTTCCGCGATGACATGGGGCGCTGCCTGCCCATACTTGAGCGTGAAATACTGCCGTTCTCGCAGTATTTCGCCTACATAGAAGTGGGCGAGCCAAACTTCGCCACCCAGCCGTCCGACAGCGTGCTCTGGCAGGGCTATGACGAACTGACCGATGCCCATCCGAATTTCGCCATGCGCCAGGTGTTCGAGCCGTCCGATATTTTTCCCGTTTTCCGCGATCTGTTCGCTTCGCGGGGCCTCGTGGGAGATAAAACACCTCAGTAGGCACCGTCGCGCCGGTGGCAGGTCCCGGTACGCCATGGGCTGATTGCATCCAGGAGCCGATTGGACAGACCGGCTTCCACACCACTGCCGCAGTCAGCGGGTCCGGGTCCACTGTGCAGCCGGACGAAGCCCGAACGTACAGGAGAGGCCAGAATGCGCATGATCGGCTCTTTCCATTCTTTAGGACACCGCGCGTCATGACCGACACCGCAGCAGGATCAGCCCCAGTGCCCAGCGAGGCTACGCCGGCCGCACGCAGCCGGCGGCTGCTCTATGAAGGCTCGGAGTGGAATTTTAATCAGTTGCAGGGCGTGTATGATGCCATTGAAGACATTGCTCTCGGCGAGATGGGCCTCGACGTTTATCCCAACCAGATTGAGGTGATCACATCGGAGCAGATGCTTGATGCATACGCGTCAATCGGCATGCCGCTCATGTATCGCCACTGGTCGTTCGGCAAGCATTTTGCGCGTGAGGAGATGCTCTACCGCAAGGGAAAGCAGGGCCTCGCGTATGAGCTGGTGATCAACTCCAACCCGTGCGTGTGCTATGTGATGGAGGAAAATTCCATCACCATGCAGACTCTGGTGCTGGCGCACGCAGCCTTCGGCCACAATCACTTCTTCAAGAACAACTACATGTTCCGCCAGTGGACGGATGCGGACTCCGTCCTTGATGAACTGGCCCATGCCAAGCGCTACGTGCAGTGGTGCGAAGAGCGCTTCGGCCTCGATGCCGTGGAGGCGACGCTGGATGCGGCCCACGCCATCATGAACCACGGCGTCAGCCGCTACGCGCCGCGCAACCCAGACCGTCAGGCCAAGGCGCGCCAGGAAAAGATGGCGGCCCGTCGGCGCTATGAGGAGGAGACGTTCAACGATCTCTGGCGCACGGTGCCGCGCAAACGCGACGACGCGCAGGAGCCGCCCAAGCGCTACCGCGACCAGATGCGCGAGCGCGAGGAGTATGGTCTGCCGGAGGAAAACCTGCTGCTTTTCCTGGAGCGCCACGCCCCGAAATTGGAAGACTGGCAGCGCGAACTTCTCGCAATCGTCCGCCGCAACGCACAGTATTTTTATCCCCAACGCCAGACCAAGATGATGAACGAGGGCTGCGCGACCTACGTGCACTATGTCATCATGAACCGCCTTTATGACGAGGGGCGGATTGATGACGGCGCAATGCTGGAGTTCCTGCACTCCCATTCCAGCGTGATCATGCAGCCCAACTTCAATGATCGGCGGTTCGGCGGGCTTAATCCCTATGCGCTTGGGTTTGCGATGATGCAGGATCTGGAGCGCATCGCCACCGAGCCCACGGCGGAGGACGAGGACTGGTTTCCGAACCTTGCGGGCAGCGGCGATGCCATGGGTCATCTGCGCGAGGCCTGGGCGGACTATCGCGATGAGAGTTTTATTCTCCAGTACCTCAGCCCCAAAGTGATGCGGGATTTCCGCTTCTTCGCACTGTTGGACGACAGCGGCGAGGACGTGATGCGTGTTGACGCCATCCACGAGGAGCGCGGATATCAGAGCCTGCGGCGCACGCTCGCCGCACAGTACGATCTGGCAGAGAACGAGCCGGACCTCCAAGTGATCGATGCCAACCTGAAGGGCAATCGCCGCCTCGTCCTGCAACACCGCGTGCGCCACGGTCGCCAGCTTGATGCGGTGGAGAGCAACCGCGTGCTGCGCCACCTCGCCGACCTCTGGGGGTACCGGGTGCGCCTCGTTGAGGTGGACGCCGACACAGGCAAGACACTGCACGAGTACGACGCCCTGCCCATGCCTTGAGCCGCCAGGACGGGGGAAGCACATGGCTCGCCCTCCACCACACCGCACCGCCGATCCGCGCCGCACCACTCCGGCCCGAACGATGCCGACCAGTGCGGATGCGGGCGTGGCCCTTGCCGTGGCTCTCAGTGCGCCAACGCGTCCATAGCTGTCATCGTCACGCGCCGGCGTGAGCCGGCCAACAAGACCGATCGGACCCGGCGCGCCCGTGTTCCAACAACGACAGCGCGCTCCCCCGTACCGACGTGCGCCATCATTGCGCTTGCGCGCCCCGCCACACACTCCTACCCGCCCCCGCGGCGCCACGGCCTTGCCTGCGCCCACCGTCCCTGCGGGTCAGCCAAGCGGAGTGCGCGGCCATGACGTTCACCTCGGCGCTGGGCTCGGTGGGAGCCCTGCTTGTCAGCTGTTTCTTCCTGCTCGGCGGTAACTCGCTGCAGTTCGTGATCCTGTCACTACGGGGCGATGAGGCCGGCTTTTCGCTGGCAGCCATCGGCGCCATGACCGGTTCATATTACATCGGCTATGCCCTCGGCTCGCTTTATGCGCCGGGGATTGTCGATCGCATCGGCCACATCCGCGTGTTCGCGGCCGCCGCGTCGCTCACCTCCGGAATCGTGCTCGCCCACGGTTTGTTCGTGGACGCCACGTTCTGGGTCGTGCTGCGCCTCCTGACGGGCCTGTGCTTTGCCGGCATCGCAACAGTCGTGGAGAGTTGGGTGAACGCGCGTGCCACGCGCAACATCCGCGCCCGGCTTCTGGGCGCGCTCACCATTGTGGTGACGGTCGGGTATGCCTGTGGGCCGCTCGCCGTGATCGTCGCGCCCGTGTCTGAGCTGACACTGTTCGCGCTGGCGTCCATCTTGATGTCCGTTGCACTTCTGCCCGTGACATTAACCCGCTATGACGCGCCGGCCGTACGCGGGCGTCCCCAGACCGCACCGCAGTCGCCGGATCTCTTGCGCGACGTCTCCGACAAAAAGGCTTATTCCGTGCTGCGCCTTTGGCGGGAGACACCGCTTGGCGCTGTTGGCTGCTTCCTCACCGGCGGCGCGCAGGGCGCATTTCTGGGTCTGGGTGCCGTCTACGCCAGCCGGGTGGGTCTCGATAACGCGGGGTCATCCACCTTCGTGACGGCAGCCCTGCTCAGCGGGGCGCTTGCCCAGGTGCCGCTCGGGTGGCTTGCCGACCGGTTCGACCGTCGCAGCGTCTTCACTGGCACGGTCATCGCGATTGGGGTGGCCTGCCTCGCGCTGGCCCACGCCCCGCAGGTGGCGAGCCTGTTCGGTCTGGCATTGGCGCCCGAAGATCCGGCAGCGATCGCGCTTGCTGCGATTGTTGCTGGCGTTGCTGCGATGCCGGTTTACCCGATCGTGATTGCCTACGTGAACGATCGGGTGCCGGAAGATTCCATTATCCCAGCGGCTGCCGCCATGATCCTTATGTTTGCCGCCGGTTCGGCCATCGCCGGCCCGCTCGTGTCGCTTGCCATGGAGTGGCGGGGACCGTCAGGCTTGTATGATGTGGTGGGGGTCATGATGCTGACGCTCGGCGCGTTCGGGCTGGCCCGGATTGCAATTCGCGAAGCGCCGGAGCCTTCAGCGGAGGGCGATGGTGTCTATGCGACGCCAGGCTTTGCGCCACTTGACGTCTCGATTGAGCACGCGCCTGGATCGCAGGGCGCAACCGTGGACCCCGGCGAGGGCAAGCCGGCAACGGGTTCGGCGATCTGAACCGCGGGCAGCGGCGGCGCTCGGCCTGCAATCATGACCGGCTTGCGGATGCGCGACCATGTCGACCAACGTGACCTTGACGCCAGAAGAAGTGGCACTGCGCGACGGCGTGGCCGGGCCCGGGCCCGCGTTCGCCATGGACCTCCTGATCGGCTTTGCCCGGGCTGTCGGCGCGCGCGCACTGCTGCCGGCGGCCTCCGCCCATGTGGACAGTTGCATCCATACGGGCCGCGCCAGCGTTGATTTCGCCGAAACGTTGCTGCAGCGCGGCGCGCGCGTCGCCATACCGACCACACTCAATGTGGGCTCCGCCGACCTCATTTATCCCGACAACATGCAGAGCCCGCCGGACGAGCGCGCCGCGGCGGCACGGCTGATGGCGCTCTACCGTGACATGGGCTGTGCGCCGACGTTCACCTGTGCGCCCTATGCGGTGGGCCATCGGCCCGAACGTGGCAGCCACGTGGCCTGGGCGGAATCAAATGCGGTCGTGTTCGCCAATTCCGTGCTCGGGGCGCGGACTGAACGCTATGGGGATTTCATCGACATTTGCTGCGCCGTCACAGGCCGCGTTCCAGCCTTCGGGCTGCACCTGGATGCAAACAGGCGCGCGCGGGTGCTGATTGAGATCACGGGCGGCCCGCCGGAATGGGTCGATGCGTTGCGGGTGTGCGTGGCGGCGGGCCACATCGCCGGACGGGTCAGCGGGCCGCGTGTGCCGGCCATCCTGGGGCTCGATGCGGCATGTGGCACGGCGCCGGGTGAGGACGACCTCAAGGCGCTGGGCGCAACGGCGGCCTCGTCGGGCGCGGTGGGCCTGTTCCACATCATCGGGCGGACGCCGGAGGCGCCGGACATGGCCGCTGCCTTCCAGGGTCATGCGCCGGAGGACGTGATCCAGGTGACGCCCGACGATCTGCGCCGCACCATCGCCGGTCTTTCAACGGTGGCCGACGCAACGCCGCTCAAGGCGGTGGTGCTCGGCACACCACATGCGTCGGTCGCGGAGTGCGCGGCGTTGCTCGACGCACTGTCGCGACCCGGCGGCGCGCCCCGCCGGCCGGCCGTGCCCGTGTTCCTCAACATGGCACGCGCCACCCACGCCACGCTGAAAACCGACGGGCGCCTTGCGGACTTGACCGCAGCGGGGGTGCAGCCCGTGGTCGACACCTGCGTTTACGTCACCCGCATCCTCCATGCTGACGTGCTGTCGGCATCTGGCGCCGTGATGACCAATTCCGGCAAAATGGCCTATTATGGTCCCGGCAATCTCGGGCTCGATGTGGCCTTCGGCAGCCTGGAGGAGTGTGTGGCGTCAGCGGCGGCGGGCCGGGTGGTGCGACTGTGACGGATCGAACGGCAACAACGGGCACTGCAGCAGGGTCCACCGGTGGCGCCAGCGGGGCTGCGGCCTGGACAACGCGCGTGCTTGTCGGCGGCGCGGCGTGCGCACCGGCTGTATTTGTGCGTGAACCGCTGAGCTTCTGGGGCGGCTTCGACACCGGGACGGGCACCATCATCGACCGGTGGCACCCCCAAACGGGTCTCAGCCTCGCTGGCAAACTCATCGTGATGGAGCAGGGCCGCGGGTCCAGTTCAGGCAGCTCTGTGCTTGCTGAAGGTCTGCGCACAGGCCGTGGTCCAGCGGCGTTTGTGCTGCGCCACGCGGACCCGGTGTTGACCGTCGGCGCGCTGGTTGCACACGCGCTTTACGGTGTGGTCTGCCCTGTTGTTGTTCTTGATGACGCCGCGTTTTCCGCCGTGGTCAACCGGCTCACGACGTTGCCGGATGGGCAATGCGCAGCAGCGTTATCGACCGATGGGACCCTGCGGCTCTGACAATAATCCGGGCGTTCTAAACGGGGCCTGGCGTGCGGCGCAATGGGGTCGCTTACGCGCAAAAATCGCACCAACCGAGCTGAAATGTTGGAAGAATGGCTCCCCGAGTAGGACTCGAACCTACGACCTGCGGAT
>CAZGNQ010000136.1:0-9436 GCA_964527285.1 uncultured Hyphomicrobiales bacterium
AGGGCGCCCGCCAGGATGAACCCGCGCGCCTCGATGCCCACGACGTGCGAAATCTCACGGCCCTCCACGCGCTCCACCATCTGAGCGATGCAATGGCGAAAGCCTTCGGCATGCGCAAACAGCGTTGTGATGTCGCGGAACATGATGCCCGGCGTGGGATGGTCGGGGATTGTACGCACGAGTGACTTGATGTCGGTCACGCAAATCTCTCCGTTGGTTTTGGTGGCCATGAAGGGACGAGGTCACAGGTTTGCCGATGGCCTTGCCCTCGCCTCGTCCTGGCCCGTACGGGCCGCGCACTGGCGCTGCGTAGCCGTGCTCGCGGTGGTGGCTCAGCCCCGTGGCGTCGTGTCGAGAGCGATGGTCATGCCGGTGGTAACAGGCAGGGCTTTGCACGCCGAGTAGCCTTTCGTGCCAGTTCGCCGCGTCCACCCAGCGCAAGCTGAACGCTACGCCGCCGCCGAAAGCCCACCATGTCCTCGACGCTTTCGCCTGCTCTCGTCGTCAATTCGTGGCGGTGTTTACCGGCTGGTGCGCCGCATGGGTTACGGTTTCGCAAACCACACGCGCGCCAGGAGGGTGGACAATGCGCAGCTTCGATCAACTGGACCCGCACCGCGGCGCCACGCTGGGTCAACGGCTTGTTGATCAGGGCCCGCTTGACCTGTCCGACGATGACCTGCCGATGACCGTGCGCCGCGACAAGGCACGCCAGGAGCGCGACGCTGAGGCCGCAGCACAGCGCCAGGCGGCCCGCGACGCGCAAGAGGCAGCGAAAGCGGTGCGCAATGCGCCGCCGCAGCCCGTTGCCGTGCGTGCCTTGCGGATCCCGTTTCTGGCGCTGGTCTGGTTCTTTTTGAAGTGTGCACTGGCCGCCATTCCGGCGCTTGCCGTGCTGATTTTTGCAGCGTGGGGCCTGACGGAGGCTGGCAGTACGCTTTTTCCAGCACTGATGAAATTCAAGGTTCTGATTTACGCGCCGGCGTCTTGACCGGGACGTGCGTGCGCGAGCGCATCGTCGCTTTGCGCGGGCACCGCTGGTGCCACCTTCGCCTCCCTGCGACCCGCGACCGCGACGTGATGAGCAGAAGCCATCGCGACCAGGATCGTGGTGAGCATCGCCGCAGCCAAGGCGGACTGAAACCAAGCCTGCCACATGCCCCAACTGATCCCGATCATGGCAGCAGAGACCGCAAAGGTCGCCAGCGCGGCGGGTTGCGCGTGCGTGACCAGACGCCGGCTCGCCATCACCATCATGACCCCGCACGCCAGCAGCAGCGCCGCGCCGATCAGCCCCAGTTCAAAGAATGTCTGCAAATAAACGTTGTGCGCGTGGCGCCCGGTGCGCAGCGAATAGACATACCCATCAGGCCGTCGCGCCTCGTCAGCCTCGGCGTCGTCAATGGCGCGCGTTCCCGCAACGCCAACGCCTGTGATCGGGCGCTCCCGCCACTGATCTGCGGTCACGTTCCACAGGATCACGCGTGCCTTGGCGGACATGGGCAACGTGTCAGACAGATGAAGCCCGGCGCTGTAGAGCCCGTTCGCCAACGGGATCACGCCGACAACGGTGAGAATGAACGCAGCCGACAGGAGGCGGCGGGCCCAGACGGTTGACGCCCACGCAGCGCCAGCCGCAATTGCTCCGGCGAGAACCGCCACCTTTGACGTTTCGTGTTCCCCCAGCATGGTTATGGCCAGCAGCGTGAGCCAGCACACTGATGCCGCCAACCAGAACACGCGCGATGACGTCGCCACACCTCGCCCAGTTCCGCCGGAAGACGTTGCACCCATCCAGGCGCCGGATCGGACCCACGCCCACAGTGCGACCGGCCAGAACAGCATGTTGAGCACCGCAATCGACCGGTTGCGCTCCAGCATATGCACAGACAGCACCGTGTTATCGGCGATGCTCATATTCTTCGTTGAGCCGCGCAACTCCGGAAAAGCGTTCATGAACCAGATCTTGATGGCCTGATCGCTCAGCACTTCGATGACAATGAACGCAGCGACAGCCGCCAGTCCGATGGCGAACGCATCAACAATGCGGCGCTGGACGCAGGGCGCCAGCGCGGCGAAATGCAACACGGCCCGTGCCGTCAGCAGCACAATGGCCGCATAGGTCGCCACCTTGATGAGCCCTTGGATCGGTGCGGGTGTCCAGGCGAGCGTCACCGCGGCCCAGGCGCCGAAACACACGAGGGCCAGCAACAGCCATTGCACGCGGCACCAGTGGCGCAAGGGGCTACCGAGATCGGGCAGGAGCACCTGCACAATCGTTGCGGACAGGCCCGATCCGCCGCGGCCACGCCGGGGCTGCAATGGCGCCTCATCCCCGTCAGATGATGGATTGCTCGGTCGGGCCGGGATGAACAACAGGCTGACGATAAAGAGCAGCAGGACACTCGGCATGGCCCGCGGTCCGGCCACCCCTACGATGGCCAGCAGCGCGGCAGCACATGAGGCGAAGATCACGGCGCGCGAGAGGCGCCGGTTCGCCACATTGGGCGTGCCTGCGCCGCCTTGCGGGCTGCCATCATTGGCGTTGTGTTCTGCATGGTCCATGCAACGGGCGTGTCCTTGCGGGCGTGAAGTGGTGCGCGGGTGCTGATCGTTGGCCTGCCGCCCGACACTGGAGGCGCGGGCCGGGGCGGCGCAGGGTGAGGCGGCGCGGGTCCACCAGTGCTTGGCCTCGTTGCACGGCGGCGTGAACCGCGCGATAGCAGCAGGCGTTCCCGCTGGCCACAGTGACGCTGAGCACAGTGACGTTGCGCACACGGGCCACTGCGTCACGCGACAACCGCTTCACGCTATACTCGTGTACCCCAGGTGATGTGCCAATCGCCCACACACATTGCCAGACGCGTTGGACGGATCGCCCGTTGCCCCCGCTTGGTCACCGCACACACCGTTCGCGAGGCTTGAGACATGTACATCTGGGCCCGCCTGACCAGCTACCTCATGCGCCACCGCTTGCCGGGCGCGGAAAGCCGCACCCCGCTCGACGATCCACTTGGCACCAGCATCCTGCGCTTTCGCGCATGGCCAGGCGACATCGATTTCTCAAATCACATCAACAATGGCCGCTATGCGACCCTGATGGACCTGGGCCGGACTGATCTCACCACGCGCATTGGCCTGTGGCAGCCGGCGCGTCGCGAGGGGTGGGTGCCCCTGGTGGGAGCGATGGCCCTGCGTTTCCGCCGCGAGGTGCGACTTTGGCAGGCGTTCACCTTGGAAACCCGGATCATCACTTGGGATGACAGGTTTGTCGTGTTTGAGCATCTCGTGCGGCTCAGCGGCGGCAAGCGTCACGGCTCCGTCGCCGTGGCCGCGCTGGTACGCGCTGGCTTTTATGATCCGAAGCGCCGCGGCTTCGTGCCGCCGGAGGAGACGATCCAACTGATCGATCCGGACCGGCCGGCTGTCCCGCGCCCGGACGTGCCGGCCGCGGAGGCCTTGTTGGCCGGCGACGCGGCGCTTGAAGAACTGACGGATGGAAAGGTGCGCGAACTGGTGCGCGGCCGGCGCGACGGGGCATCAGGCGGAGCCGCCACACCGGCATCAGGCGCAAGCGGTGACATGGACACGGCCGAGGCGCCATGAGCGGGGGTGGCAACGCACAGAGCTGTGATCTCATCGTCCTGGGCGCCGGGGCGGCCGGGTTGATGTGCGCCAGCGTCGCCGGCCAGGCAGGCCTGCGGGTCGTGATCATCGAGCATGCGGACGCGCCAGGCAAAAAGATCCTGATTTCGGGCGGTGGGCGCTGTAATTTCACAAACCTCGACTGCCGGCCCGAACGCTTTCTTTCGGCCAATCAACATTTCGCAAAATCGGCACTGCGGCGTTACCCGTCGGAGGATTTTATTGCACTGGTCGATGCCCACGGGATCGCGTGGCACGAAAAAACGCTGGGTCAATTGTTCTGCGACGGCTCTGCACGCCAGATCGTTCAAATGCTGCGCGATGAGTGCAACGAGGGCCGTGTTGACTTGCGCGTCTCAGCCCGCGTGACGGACATCGCGCACCGGGACGGCCATTTCCACGTGACGTACACCAGCCCAGATGGCCCGCGCAGGCTATCGTCGCCTGCAATGGTGGTCGCCACCGGCGGACCGTCGATCCCCAAGATGGGCGCGAGCGGATTTGCCTATGAGGTGGCCACGCAGTTCGGCCTCACCGTGATCCCGCCACGCCCGGCACTCGTGCCGTTGACGCTGGGGCCGGACGAGAACGACTTCACAGGCCTCACCGGCATCTCCTGGCGCACGGTGGCGCGGGCAGGCCGCACGGCCTTTGCCGAGGCCGCCCTCTTCACCCACCGCGGACTGTCCGGCCCGTCGATCCTGCAGATTTCCTCCTATTGGCATGCAGGAGAGGCCATTTCGGTTGACTTTGCGCCGGAGCGCCCGCGCGGCTGGCTTGTGGAGGCAAAACGCGCGACACCACGCCAGGACGTGGTGGGCCTGCTATCGGAGCACCTGCCAGCGCGGCTTGCGACGCTGATCGCGGACCGGCTGGCGGGGAATGACGGACCAAAACCAACGTTGTCAGGCGCGCCTGCAAATGGTGACGCAACGCGCAAGCGTCTTGCCGACTGGCCGGACAAGGTGCTGCACACTTGGGAGGAAAAGCTGAGCCAGTGGGACTTCTGGCCAACCGGAACGGAGGGCTTTGCCAAGGCGGAGGTGACGGCCGGCGGCGTGGACACATCGGCATTGTCCTCGCGCACCATGGAGGCCAAAAAGATCCCAGGGTTGTATTTCATCGGGGAGGCCGTGGATGTGACCGGATGGCTGGGCGGGTATAATTTCCAGTGGGCCTGGGCGAGCGGCCAGGCCGCTGGACGCGCGCTCGGTGAGAGGCGGGCCCCATGACAGCTGCCAACATCCCGGAATTGGTCTCCATTGAGCTGACCAATGCCTGCGCTAAGGCGTGTCACTTCTGCTACAACGCCAGCGCACCGGCCGGTCAGACCGTCTGGACTGCGGGCGACGTGGTAGACTTTGTGCGCGATTGCGCTGCCGCCGGCCTCAAGGCCGTGTCGTTCGGCGGTGGAGAACCATTGCAATTCAACGGCTTGACAGAGATTTTGGACAATCTGCGTGGTGTTCTTTTCCGCTCCATGACCACCAACGGGCTGCTGCTCGATGCGCGCACGGTTGCCGCTCTGGCGCGAACCGGCATCGACAAGGTGCATATCTCCATCCATTACCCGCACAACATGCGGGAGGTTGCGAGGGTGATCGGGCAGGTCCAAGCGCTTGAAGCGGCCGGCATTCGCGCCGGCGTCAACATGCTCGTCATGCCCAGTCACGTTGCGGCCGCCGCCCATGCGCGGGCGCGGCTGCAGGCGAGTGGGATCGGCCTTGACCGCATTGTTTTTCTTCCCCTGCGCGGCCTGGTCGAAACACCGCCGCAAGCCATCAGCGTGGCTGCTGGACAGCGCACCGGCGGCACGGGCCCCAGGTTCCAGTCCATGACCTGCCTGACCGGATGTGCGCGCAGCCCGCGTTTGCCTCCGTCAGTTGGGACCAGCATGCCGCCTGGTGCTCCTACACACGTGCGCGGCGCCCCTTGGAGAGCCTCGACGCCGATGGCCTGAGGCGCGCACTCTATGGTGATGGCCAGCCCCTTGAGCTAATCTACTGTGGCAGATCACAACGACTGGAGCCGCGACCATGACCGAACGGGCGCCCGCATCCACAGCCGCAGCGCCGGCAGCACGCCCCCTAGTGTAGTGCCGGACTATCCAGCAGCGCACTCCATGGACACCACATGGTTTGCCGTTGACACCAGGGGGCGCATCGGAGCTTTTTCGACCGGCGAGGGCGGCGCGGTTCCTCACGCCGGCGCGGGCGAGGAAAATGCAACTCCGGTTGATGTGTTCGCGCACCTTCCGGTGGCGGACGACGGGACCAGACCCATCCCCGTCGACGGCGGGCCACTGGCTGCCGTCTGCCCGGCGGAAAGGGTGGGCGAGTTGATCGCCGGACAACGTAAGACACTCGTCGGCGTGGACGAAATCATGAATGTGGCGGTCGTCACCAGCGACACCTCGATCGCACGGCGGCTTGGTCAAGTCGGTGAGCCGTTCGGCCCCGTGACGCCGCTCAAACTGCAGGGCACGCCGACGGTGCTTTTCTTTTCCACCTGCAACGGCGCCGAACTGCAAAGCGCGATTGACGCCGGCACCGTCACCGCGATCAGCCCGCCGGCTGAGCACTTCAAAAAGCACGACGAAGACTGGGATTATTTCAACTGGTTCGTGCCGTATGTCGGCCTTTACGATTTCATTTGCGACAGCCAGGACGCCTTGCCGTTCACGAACAAGGCCGCGCCGGTCGCAGCCATCAGCGCGGCAGACCTCGGCGCTTTGCCGGGCAAGACGCCCATCGTTGATCTGAGTGCCCATGACTTTGACGCCATCGCAGCGCTGCAGCCTGTGCCACTGACGCCGTGCGCCAGTTGGGGGGCCTGGTGGTGGGGAGCGGACGGTTCCCTGCACCTTGGACAAGGCCGCGACGAAGGAGATCTATCAGGCGCCGTGCGCCCGGCCGACGATCCCGACCGCCTGCGCCTTGCCATCCGGCCGAAGGGAGTGCCTGAGCCCGAGTACGACTATTCGGACGAATACGAAGACGACCCCGAGGGTTGGGCGACCCGCGCCGGGCAAGAGCCGCCATCGCTTGATGATGGGCCCGAAAATGGGGATGCGGATGGTGCGAGCCGCCGGCCGTCCGGCGGACCTGCTGGTGGACGTCCGCTTGATTGGATCCGCAAGCTGCTGGGTTTCAACGGGCGTTGAGTGCGCTCACAGCCGGCCCGGCCAGAGCCAGGACCGGACCGCCGCCCGGCGCAAGATCACCCGGACTTGGGCCGCCTTGATCGGGCCGCGTGGATCGGACCGCCGATGCCCTAACGTGCCACCAAGCCGAAGCTCAGGCGGCTTGCTCAGGCAGGACGAGACGGCCCAGGGCGCCTGGGATCGCTGTCACGAGATCATCTGCGATCATCCCGACACCGGCCTGGCGCGCGGCTTCGGCGTGGATCCAGACCGCCGCACTGGCCGCTTCGAGCGCCCGATCCCCCCGCGTGCCCTCTCCACCGCCCTCTCCTCCGCCCTGACCATGCCAGGCCGCCAGAAGCCCGGTGACCAGCCCGCACAGCACATCACCCGTACCCGCGGTCGCGAGCCAGACCGGCGCAAAGCCCTGGATCACTGCTGTGCCATCGGGTGCTGCGATTACGGTGTCAGCGCCCTTCAACACCACGTGCGCCCCCAACGCCGCAGCGAGGGCGCGGGCACGCTCCAGCCGGGTCCCCGACGCCTGCGCCGCGCCAATGTCATACTGCGCAGCGAGACGGGCGAACTCGCCTTCGTGTGGTGTGATCACGGTGGCGGCCGCACGCGCCCTGATGGCCTCCTCAAGCGCGGCGACGTCACCGCCGGCGGCCGCACCGAAGACCGTCAGCGCGTCAGCGTCGAGAACCACTGCGGCGTCGGTTTCCAGAGCGTTGAGAACGTTGGCGCGCGTGTCCGCGGTGACGCCAGCACCTGGACCAATGGCAATGGCGCGCAGGCGGTGATCGTCCAGCAGATCGGAGAAGTCGCTGGGACTGTCGCAAGCGGCCTGCATGAGGGCCGACGGTGGGCTGCCAGCCGGCGCCATGGCGTCTTCCGGCGCGGCGATCGTGACGAGGCCCGCGCCCGCCCGCAACGCCGCCGCCCCGGCGAGACGGGCTGCGCCGGCCCGCTCTCTCCCGCCCGACACAACGAGCACGGCGCCGCGGTCATACTTGTGCAGGTCCACGCTGAGCGCCGCGTGGGCCGAACGCCCGGCAGCTGCGCCGAGCAGTCCTCGTGAGAGACGCCCCGTCCAGAGGTCCGGATGGTTCTCAAACGTGGTGATGGGCGGCGCGATCTCTGCGAGCACATCCGGCTCGATGCCGATCTGGGCACAGGTGACCCGACCACACAGCGCCCGCCCCGGCATGAGAAGGTGCCCGGGCTTTTTGCGAAAGAACGTGACGGTGGCATCAGCTTCGACGGCCAGGCCGCGCACCCGGCCCGTGGCACCATCGAGGCCCGACGGCACATCGACGGCGAGCACGTCGACGCCCTCAGTATGGGCGCGCACCGCATTGATCTGGCTGATCGCCGCGGCGAGATCGCCCGTCACCTCGCGGGCGAGGCCCGCGCCGAGCAGCGCATCAATAATGACAATACTGCCGTTGGCGGCCCGGTTGCTTGCTGCGTCCAGCACCGCCTTGTCCAGCGCGTCCACAGTCAACGGCGCAATCACACCACCCGCGGCGCGCCAGCGCTTGGCGTTTGCGGCAGCATCCGCGCTGAGGCGGGCCTCATCGCCGTGGAGCAGGAGCTCAACCGGCACGCCCTGGGACTTCAGGTGGCGCGCGGCCACAAAGCCATCGCCGCCGTTGTTGCCCGGTCCTGCGCACACGACCACGGCCAGGGCGGCAAACGCTGTGTCGTCGCTTTCGGGGGTGCTGTCCGCGCCCACACGCCCAGTGTCCGTGATCGCGGTGAAGCCGGCGGACGGGCCTTCGCTCCCGGCTGGCGCCATCCGGCTCAGAATGTGAGCATCAAGCCGGCGCGCAGCACCCGTTTCGTCGGCCAGTGCAGCGATCACTGTGTTGAGCTTCAATGGATCGAGGGGCGTGACGGCTGCGGCCACCGCCAGACCTGCCGCTTCCATCAAGGCTTCCCCAGTGGCGCGCCTCGCAATGGTGATGCGGTCGGCCTCGCCCATCTGCTGTGGCGTGAGCAGGGCGTGGTCCGCCCAGGGACGGTCAGCAGCGCCGATCAAGGCGCCCTGGGAGCCACCGTTGTGTGCGTTCTGCGCAGTGGTCATTGCTGTTCCCAGCTTCCAGTGGCCATTTCAGCTTCCCAGTTGGTCAGCTCCACAGGTGGTCAGCCTCACAGGTGGTCGGCCCCACCCGAGGGGCAGACGATGCGGCAGGCCCCAATTCGCCCCAAGCTTGAGCCCAAAGCGCTGGCAGCGCCCAATGGGTGGCCGTTGTGGTGGCCCATGGCGACGCCGAATGTGCCCATTGATTGACCATCTTGCCTAAGCGCTGCGCAAGCCTCGGCGCGCGGGGTGAACGCCTTGCTGCCCCCCAATGTCGGCAAGATGCTGATTCCCTGAACGAAACAGATTTCTTAACGCGGCGACCGAAATTGGCACGCATCGTGCTGCCATGGGACGGTCAGTGTCCAGGGATGCATCCATGAAAAAGATCGAAGCGATCATCAAACCCTTCAAGCTCGACGACGTGAAGGAGGCCCTTCAGGAGATCGGCCTCCAGGGGATCACGGTCATCGAGGCGAAGGGGTTCGGCCGGCAGAAGGGCCACACCGAGCTCTACCGCGGGGCCGAGTTTGTTGTCGATTTTCTCCCCAAGGTGAAGGTCG
>CAZGNQ010000137.1:0-9383 GCA_964527285.1 uncultured Hyphomicrobiales bacterium
GGGATGAGGTCGAGCGCTACGGCCACTACAGCCTGGCCGCCGAGAGCATGTACGACCATCCCTTCCAGTGGGGGTCAAAGCGGACCGGGCCGGATCTGGCCCGGGTTGGAGGAAAATACTCCGACGACTGGCATGTCGCGCATCTGATCAATCCGCGGTCGGTGGTCCCGGAATCCATCATGCCGGGCTATCCCTGGCTGCAGGAGCGCGAAATCAAGCCTGACACGATCAAGGACCAACTCAAAACGCTGGCGCTGGTCGGGGTCCCCTACACCGACGACCAGATCGAGAATGCCGCTGCCGATTTCGTCTCCCAAGCCAACCCTGACAGTGACGGCGCGGAGGATGTGACCGCCCGTTACCCCAAGGCCGTGGTGCGCAACTTCGATGGTGATGCGGCGCGGGTGACGGAGATGGACGCGATGGTGGCCTATCTGCAGATGCTTGGAACGCTCGTCGACTTCACGAAGTACGACGCGGCGGGCCCGAACCTGCGGTGACGCCTGTGATCGATGGAGGGTTATTCCATGACCTATGAAACTGTCGCGGGCTTCACGCAGTCCTTCGCAACGGTGCTGTTCGTGTGCCTGTTCGTCGGGGTCGTCGTCTACGCGCTGTGGCCCGGCAATCGTAAAACCTTTGAACACGCTGCCCGTCTTCCGCTCGATGGCGATCCCCAGGATGCGCCGTCCGGGCGGAACGGCAACGAGCCCCACCAGGGAGGGCGCAATGGCTGAAAAAAAGATCGATGAGGTCACAGGCGTCGAGACCACCGGTCACGTCTGGGACGATGACCTGCAGGAGCTTAATAAGCCCCTACCCAAGTGGTGGCTGTGGGTGATGTACGCGACCATCGTCTGGGCTGTTGGCTATTGGGTGGCTTATCCGGCCTGGCCGCTGGTGTCGGACTACTCCAAAGGTATGCTGGGCTACAGCCAGCGTCAGGTGGTGAGCGATCAGGTCGCCGCGGCCAAGCAGGCGCAGTCCAAGTGGCGTGACGCCATTGCCGAGGCTGAGCTGACCGAGATCGCGTCCGACCCTGAGTTGCTGTCCTTCTCGATCGCCGGCGGCGCATCGTCCTTCGGCACCAACTGCGCGCCATGCCACGGCCGCGGTGCCCAGGGCTATGAGGGCTATCCCAACCTCAACGATGACGACTGGCTTTGGGGGGGCTCGCTTGAGGAGATCTATCACACCATCCGCTACGGTATCCGCAACGACGAGGACGAGGCCCGCTTCAATGAGATGCCGGCATACGGCCGAGACGAGCTTCTGACCAAGGAGCAGATCACCAATGTGGCGGAGTATGTGCTGGCGCTCTCCAACCAGCAGCACGATGCCGCGGCGGCGAAAGAAGGCGAAGTGATCTTCGCGGAGCAGTGCAGCGCCTGCCATGGCGAGAAGGCCGAGGGGCTGCCCGAAATGGGTGCGCCGCGCCTGACCGACAGCATCTGGCTCTATGGCGGTGACAGGGAGGATATCCTCTACACGCTCAACAACGGCCGCGCTGGTGTGATGCCGCCCTGGTACACCCGCCTCGATGACGTGACGATCAAGCAGTTGGCCGTTTACGTCCATTCGCTGGGTGGCGGCCAGTAGATCCGTCTCCCTGCCGAGGCACACCGGGAGCTCTCGCTTGAGCATCCACGCTGCGCCTCGGCGACCTCCCGACAATGGCCCGGCCGGACGCCGGGCCATTGTGCCGCAAGCCCCGAACAAGCGCCTGCGACGATTTTCCCCGAAGCCGTTGAGATAGCGCAATGCACTTGCGCACGCCTGCGTCCAGCCATGCAGGACCAAAAACTCCGTCTGCAGGGATCACTGCGATGACCATCACTGTCGACAACAACAGCCAACGTGTGGCGTCGGACAGCGCGACAGACACACCAGCGGCCGGTCGCTCCGCCGAGGCCTACATGATGGCGCCAGCGGCAGCCGCACCCGCCAGCGCATCCGGCGCCGCTTCTGCCATAGGCGGTGGCAGTGGATCAGGCGCGCAGGAAGCTGCGCCGGGCATTGTCCGCCACGACGTGGAGGCCGTGAATGCCGCTGACGACCGCAAGCTCTACGCTGAGCAGGTCAAGGTTCACCCCAAACTCGTCCACGGCACCTTCCGCAACCTCAAGTGGGTGATGATGGTCGTGGGCCTGGGGATCTATTATCTTTTGCCCTGGCTGCGGTGGGACCGGGGACCGTCACTGCCCGACCAGGCGTTCCTTTTGGACTTTGCCAACCAGCGGCTCTTTTTCGGTCCGCTTGAGATCTGGGCACAGGAATTCTACTACATCACCGGAATATTGATCCTCTCCGCGCTCGGCCTTTTTCTCGTCACGGCGCTGGCCGGTCGCGTCTGGTGCGGGTATGCCTGTCCGCAGACCGTTTGGACCGATCTCTTTGTGATGGTGGAGCGGATCTTCCAGGGCGATCGCAACGCGCGACTGAAGCTCGCCAAAGCGCCCTGGTCCGTCTCCAAGGCATCGAAGCTTGGCGCGACACACGCCACCTGGGTCTTGATCTCAATCGCCACTGGCGGCGCGCTCGTGTTTTATTTCCGCGATGCGCCCACGCTGGCCCACGAGTTTCTCACCGGCACCGCACCCTACGTTGCCTATCTGTTCGTCGGCATTTTCGCAGCCACCACCTACCTGCTGGGCGGCCTCGCCCGCGAACAGGTCTGCATCTATATGTGTCCCTGGCCACGCATTCAGGGCGCGATGTTCGATGAACACTCGCTTCTGGTCAGCTACCGGGATCACCGTGGCGAACCGCGTGGCCGGCACAAAAAGGGCGACGGTTGGGACGGTCGCGGGGACTGCATCGACTGCAAACAGTGCGTGGTCGTGTGTCCCATGGGGATTGATATTCGCGATGGGCCCCAACTTGAGTGCATCCAGTGTGCGCTGTGCATCGATGCGTGCAACGAGATCATGGACAAGGTCGGGCGGCCGCGAAATCTGATCGCCTATGACACCTTCGAGAACCTTAAGGCGGCAGCCGATGGTGGACGCGCACCGGTAAAGATCTTCCGGCCCCGTACCCTCCTCTATCTGGTGCTGATCCCGGCGGTGCTCGGGGTGATGACCTACGGCTGGATCAACCGCTCCGAACTTGAGGTGAACGTGCTGCGGGACCGCAATCCCTTCTTCGTCCGCCTATCGGATGGTGGCGTGCGCAACGGCTACACTGTCAAAATCCTCAACAAGACGCACGACAACCGTGAATTCGGCCTCGCCGCAAAGGGTTTCCCCGCAAACGTCGGCACACCGCAGGTGAACGTGCTGGGCATCGATGATCCGTCCAAAGGGATTGAGGTGGTGCCTGACAACGTCCGCTCGCTCAGGGTGTTTGTCTCCCTGCCGGCGCAGGCGATGCCCAACTTGCGTGAGGTCACGGACTTCGAATTCGTTGTGAAGGACATCCAGGATGGCACCGTGAGCCTCAACCCGACGACCTTCAGAGGACCGAAAAAATGAGCGATATCCATGCCGACGCGTTGAGGGAACCGGAGATGGATCGAGCACCGTGGCGGATCACAGGCTGGCACGTTCTCGGGGCACTGTGCGCCTTCTTCGCTGTCATCATCACGGTGAATGCGATTTTCCTCTCCTACGCGCTCGACACCTTTTCCGGCATCGAGACGCGTGATGCCTATCGCCAGGGCCTTGCCTATAACGAACGCATCAGCGCGGACCGCGCCGCCGCCCATCGCGGCTGGTCAGGCACGGTTGGGCTTTCCGACGCCGGCACACCCCATGTGGTCCTGCGCCGCCTGGATGGGGAACCGCTGACCGGCATGGTGGTGACCGGGAAGATCGGGCGCCCGTCGACTGACCGCTTCGACCGGCCCGTGACGTTCACCGAGCGCTCAAGCGGTGTCTACGAGGCGGTCGACGTTACGTTGGCGCCTGGCAACTGGATCGTGACGGCTGCGGTGCAGAACCCGGTGGTCAACACCGAGGATGCACTGTTGCGCATCAAGGAGCGGCTATGGGTGTCGCAGCAATAAAGGCCCCGATGGGAGGTCCACTCGCCCACCCCCGGCACGGAGCGTCCCGCGAGCCGCACGCACCGAATGCAGCGCCCGGTGCCATCGATGACCGGCCCGCCGGACAGAACGCAGCCACGACGGTCACGCTCGCCGTGGAGAACATGAACTGCGGCGGCTGCATGCGCAAAATCGAGCGAACGCTTGATGGCGTCGCTGGCGTATCCGCTGCGCGTGCCAATCTGTCCGCCAAACGGGTCACCGTTGTTGCGGCGCCGGGCGGGCCAACGGCCGATGATGTGGCGCGCATACTGGCGGACGCCGGCTTCAAGGCGGCCGAAGTCCTCGACACGGGCGAGGACGAACGCGTGCGCGCCGACCGGGATCTCCTGCGCCGGCTCGCCGTGGCGGGGTTCGCCGCGTCCAACATCATGCTTCTGTCGGTATCGGTCTGGGCCGGCGTCTTCTCTGACATGACGCACGAACTCCAGCAGGCCTTCCACTGGCTGTCGGCGCTGATCGCATTGCCTGCCGTTGCCTACGCCGGCCAGCCATTTTTCCGCTCCGCCATCACCGCGCTGTCGGCATGGCGGCTCAATATGGATGTGCCGATCTCACTGGCACTGATCCTCGCCTCGGCGATGAGCCTGTTTCAGACCATTGAGGGCGGCAAGCAGGTCTATTTCGACGCCAGTGTCTCACTGTGTTTTTTCCTCCTCATTGGGCGCTATCTGGATCACACACTGCGCGCTCGCGCCAAGAGCGCCGCCCAGAACCTGCTTGGCCTGAAGTCGAGTTGGGCGACGGTGCGCCGCGCCGACGGTGCAACCGAGCGCCTGCCAACGCGCGCGCTTTGTCCCGGCATGGAGGTGCTGGTAGCGGCAGGTGAGCGGTTTGCCGTGGACGGGGAGATCATCGACGGACTGACGAACATCGACGAGCAGTTGATTTCGGGCGAGACGGTGCCGCGGTCCGCCGGGCCTGGCGACCATGTCTATGCGGGCACTGTGTCGCTCACCGCTCCCGTAACGGTTCGCGTGCGTGCCAGCGAAGACGACACGCTGCTGGCGGAAATCGGCCGCTTGATGGAGGCCGCCGAGCAGAACCGCGGGCGGTATGTGCGGTGGGCCGACAAGGCGGCGGGCCTTTACGCGCCGATCGTGCACACCCTGGGCCTGGCGACGTTCATCGGCTGGATGCTGCTTGGCGCCCCCTGGGATGTGGCGCTGACGACGGCGATTGCCGTGCTCATCATAACCTGTCCCTGTGCACTCGCGCTTGCCGTACCGGCGGTACAGGTGGCCGCCACTGGCCGTTTGTTCGCGCGCGGCGTCATCATGACGGCTGCCGACGGACTGGAGCGCCTCGCCGAGGTGGACACGGTGGTCTTCGACAAGACCGGCACTCTGACGCTCGGACAGCCTGAACTGGTCAACAGTTTCGCAATCGATGACGCCACGCTCGCCGATGCAGCCACGCTTGCTGCCGGCAGCCGCCATCCCTATGCCGAGGCCGTCGTTCGGGCGGCCAAACACCGTGGCCTTGCGGTTCATGCCGCCGGCGACACCACGGAGGTCGCTGGCCGGGGCATGGTGCGCGGCCCGGTGGGAAAAGGCTGGGACGCGGCCAGCGATCTTAGGTCAGATCTCGGCGCAGATCTCGACGCAAACGATGGCCGGCAGGCGCTTGGCGCATGGGATTGGGTGTGCGGCGGTCAGCCCATGCCAACGGATGACGCGTCGTCTGTTCTCGGATACCGCGATGCGACCGGTGCGGTCACCGCTTTCATGTTCACCGACACCGTGCGGTCCGACGCAGCGCAGGTCGTGGGCGGGCTTCAACGGGCGGGCGTGCGTGTGGAGCTGCTGTCGGGCGATCGGATGGCGGCCGTGCAAGCCGCGGCCGCAGCGGCCGGCATCGCCGAGTGGCATGGCGAGCAGAAACCGCACGAAAAAATCGCCCGGCTCGCGGCGCTCAAGGCCGCTGGAGCCAGGGTGCTGATGGTGGGAGACGGGCTGAACGATGCGCCGGCACTTGCTGCGGCTCACGCCTCGCTGTCACCGTCCTCGGCAGCCGACATCAGCCAGATTGCATCGGATGGCATCATCCAGGGCGAGAAACTCGCGCCGATCCTGGAGACGCTGGCCGTGGCGCAGCGCACCCGCCGGCTTGCTTTTGAGAATTTCGGGATCGCGGCGCTCTACAACGCCATTTGCATCCCGCTGGCGGCGACGGGTTTCGTCACGCCGCTGGTGGCCGCGATTGCCATGTCCGCATCGTCGATCATCGTCACGGCCAACGCCAGCCGATTGGGTTTCATGCCGCTCAAGCTACGCCCCGTTGCGCGGCGTTCCTCCAGCACGGCTTGACCCGGCCTCTGGCGTCTGCAGGCGCTGGCGTCGGGTGGGGTAAAGTGGCGGCGCGCACCGTCGCGGATGAGCCGGTTGTGCTTGCGATCAATCGGACCCAATTCTCCTCTTGCAACAATACGCCGAACCCCGGTCCTCGGGATCGGGGAATCTGGGCCTCAGGCTCGACCATGCGCCTGCGTGCCTAACGCGCCTGGGTGCCCCAAGACGCTACGCGCTTTCAGGAGGCCCACCATGACATCGTTGACGTGGCTCATCCCGGCCGCCCTCGTGCTTGGCGGGCTTGGCCTTGCGGCGTTCCTCTGGGCGCTCAACTCAGGCCAATTCGAGGACCTTGAGGGCGCTGGCTATCGCGCGCTGGAGGATGACGAACCGCCGGCCGGCCAAACGCGCGATGACACCTCATCCGGCGAGGGCGCTGCAGCAGACGATGCCGCTTCCGATAAACGCCTCTGAGCCGCGCCACTGACGGCCCACGCGACCCGCAAATGCAGGTCGCGCCGTCGATCAGGACGGCCCATCCACGCGCTCAATCAGATCCTGATAGGCATGCCACGTGGCGTGGCCGATCAGCGGGAAAGCGATCACCAGGCCAACAAAGCCGGTGGCAATGCCGCACGCCATGGCCGCCACAATCAGCACCGCCCAGAGCAACATCGGCCGCAGGTTCGCAAAGACCGCCGTCGCGCTGATCCGGATGGCCGTCATGGCGTCGAGCCGCTCCGTCGTCAGCATTGGGATGGAAACAGCGGCAGCAATGTAGGCAAGGAACGCGAGGATGGCGCCGACGGCCGTGCCAACCACCAGCATGCCGAGACCGTGCGGCGTAAAGAGCAGTTCGGGCAGGAAATTCTCCACCGGCGGCAGCGATGTTGCACCGAAAAAGATCGCAAAAAGCAGAAACGCGACGCGGATCCAGACCACATAAAGAAACAGGAGCAGAAAGCCGAGAAACGCGAGTTGCCCCGGCGAAGCGGTTTTGACGAATGCGACGTCGGCAAATGAGATCGACTGGCCGGCCTCGCGACGACGGGAGATCTCATAAAGCCCGACGGCGAGCATCGGGCCGAGGATGAGGAAGCCGCCAACGAGCACAAGCACCAGCGCTTGCGCATCGACCTGGAAAAGCCCCCACAACAGCGCACCGGAAATGAGCGAAAACGCAGCACCATAGGCCATGCTCGCCGCTGGCGCCGCGACGATGTCCCGCCATCCGGCCGCCAGCCACATCCACGGCGCGTCCAAATCGATCCGCCGCACGAGGTAGTTCACGCCGTCAGCTCGCCCGAGGCCGGCATCGCGTAGCACCTCGCGTGTCGAGGTGGCCGCACCCGCCGTGGCGGTGGTGTCCGTGGTGACTGACATGGTCCGCTCCCTCCGATCGTTTGGCCGCCGCGGCGGCACGCGCTTGATCCGCTCGCACATTCAGACCGCACGAGATTGGTGCGTCAACGCCGCGCCCGCCTTAAGCGAGATCAATCGCCGGTGTTCCTGATGGCTCTGACATCCGCTCAAGCGCGTGATGGCACGGGGAACCAAAAGTCAGAACCGGAACACGGGCGCGAACCGGCACAATCACGCCTTGTCAGTCTTACCGCGCGACGCAGCGCTGCGAACCGCCTGAAATTGGCACGGCTTAGGAGTTTCTTTTCACCTTATCCTGCACTCTGGCAGGCGTGTGTTCACGGCATGCTTCGGCGCTTGTGTAGCGCATCTGACGTTTGGTCCCCATCCGCTGCCGATCTTGAACCCAAGCGTCAGATGACAAAGCTGCATTAGAAACAATTATTTGCTCGTGTTCCTCTTGGTTCTGACATTTGCCCGCGCGCTTGTTGCCAGGGGAAAGCAAATGTCCGAAGCGGAACACGTGCGGTGGCTGGACCGGCGGCTTCTCCCATGCCGAGGCCTCCACCTAGCGGTCGCGGACACACGGACTGTCGGGCTTCACGTCGCGCCTTGCCAGGCAGGGGATGGCGTGCGGGCCCAGCTCATTGTGTTGTCGCGTGTGGTGATCTGTTCTTGTTTGCGTCCATCAGTCGAACTCACCCTTCCCGCATGCGTTGCGGGTCCGGCGTCGCTAGCGTCGTGGCTGGCGCCATGGCCTGCATCGCCGTGTTTGCCACCGTTGCGCCCGCCCAGGCGCAAATGGCCCGCGCTGGCAGTCAGCTCGTCTACGATCTTCTTCCGTTCCTGAAGCCAAAGCCGCGCACCCGGTCGCTGCCACGTGGCTATCGGCCCACCGCCCTACGCAGAGACAACCGACGCGCCGCATGGGGGTCGCGCGTTCAGCGAGCCTGGGGCGCACGCTCGCGCGGGCCGGTCAGCGACTGGAACCCAGAGGGACCGCGCTACAGCCCGCGCCGCGCAGTGCGACGCGGTGGCTACCGCGTCATGTGCGTGCGCCTGTGCGACGGTTATTATTGGCCGCTCGCCACGGCCGTGCGTTCGTCGCAGCTCGCTTCGGCAAGATCGATGTGCAGCCGGCAGTGTTCGAGCCCGACAGCATTGTTCGTCCTTTCGAGCGGTCAGTATGACCCAGAACAGATGCGCGATCTGAACGGCCGCAAGTACGCAGCCCTTGAGAATGCGTTCGCCTACCGCAAGCAGCGCCCATCGAAATGCGCCTGCGCGCCAGCGCCTTGGAGCGAGGTGGCCTGGCAGCGCCATCAGGGCCTCGCCCGCATGAGCCTGATCGCCGACCGCGAGCATAATGCGCGCATCAAGGCGTTGGAGGAAGAACAGGCGCGGCGCGAGGCGGAGCGCAGAGCGTGGCAGGAAGAGGCGCGGACGCTTCAAGCGACGGGGATCGCATTGCCGCAGCGCGTCGAGGTTTTGCGCCAGCGCCGTCTCGCCCGGATCAATGGTGACCTGATCGGTGAGGCTGCGCGTGCGCCCGTCACGGCCGTGCCTGATGCGGTGACAGGCGCGCGGACTGACCCGACGACCGGCGCGCCAGCCGCGCCGCGGTGGAACAGGGCCGCCAAGTCCGCAGCGCTCGAGGTCAGCGCGCCCGAGCCAACCGGCGATCG
>CAZGNQ010000138.1:0-9378 GCA_964527285.1 uncultured Hyphomicrobiales bacterium
GGCCTGTCCGGCACCGGCAAGACGACGCTCTCCAACGATCCCGCCCGCCTGCTCATTGGCGACGACGAGCACGGCTGGTCGGAAAACGGGATCTTCAATTTTGAGGGCGGCTGCTACGCCAAGACGATCAATCTTTCCAAGGACGCGGAACCGGTCATCTGGGAGGCAACAAACCACTGGGGTACGGTTCTTGAGAACGTTGTCATCGATCCGGAAACACGCGAGCCCGATTTCGACGACGGGAGCCTGACGCAAAACGCCCGTTCGGCCTACCCGTTGCGCTCCGTCGCCAATATCCAGCCGGAAAGCCGGGGTGGTCATCCCAAGCATATCGTGATGCTGTGCGCCGACGCCTTCGGCGTACTGCCCCCGTTGGCACGGCTCACGCCCAGCCAGGCGATGTATCATTTTCTTTCCGGCTACACCGCCAAGGTGGCCGGGACGGAAAAGGGGATGGGCAACGCCACGCAAGCCACATTTTCCACCTGCTTTGGCGCGCCGTTCATGCCGCGTCATCCCAGCGTCTACGGCAATCTGCTGCGCGATCTGATCGCCGAGCACGGCGCCCAGTGCTGGCTGGTGAACACGGGCTGGAGCGGTGGCGCCTACGGCGTAGGCAAGCGCATGCCGATCGCGACGACGCGTGCGCTGCTCGATGCGGCGCTGTCGGGCGCACTGAGCAGTGCTGCATTCCGCCAGTGCGAGATTTTCGGCTTTGAGGTGCCGATGGCCGTTGACGGCGTTGATCCAGGAGTGTTGCGCCCGCGCGAAACGTGGGCCGATAAGGCGGCCTATGATGTGCAAGCCAACGCCCTGGTCGGCATGTTTACCAAGAACTTTGAAAAGTTTGCAGAGCACGTGGACGGCGCCGTTCTGGAGGCCGGCCCAGAGCTCTACGCCGCCGCGTAGCACCCCAAGTGTCGGGAAACTGACGTTTGGTCCCCGTCTGCAGCCGACGTCGCGGGAGTTGATATGGCGCGCAAGGCGGAACGTCCAAATGATCGGTTTCTCGCACCGGCGAAGGAGTTCGGGTGGGTGGTTGCGCGTGGCATCGCACGCGTGATGTCGGTCCTGTGCGTCGCGGCGATTACTGCCGGATCGGTGCTCCATACCGACTCAGTCTTTGCGCAGGATAACCTAGCACCATCCTACGCTGCCCCGACCGTGCTCACAGATGAGGTGTGCGCGAACCCCAACCACCACGCCATCGCGCTGATGCTCAGCGCGGCGGAGAACCAAAAGGCACAGGCCTACATGCGCGGGGCCACGTTCCGCGTAGACGCGATCAACGCCGCAGGTGGCCTTCGGGGCAAACCCATCTGCTTGCTGGCCTACGACGATCGGCGCCAGGTCGCCGGCACCGTGGCAACCGTTAACGCGGCGCTATCGAACCCAAAGCTGATTGCCATGCTGGGCATCAACAGCTCGTCGCGGGCAGAAGCGGTTGTGCAGACCATTGGATCCAGTGGCGTGCCGCTGATTTCCGATATTTCCGTCGACCGGTTGTTTGCAGATCATGCGAACATTTTCACGATCTCAAAGTCTGTAACTGACGACACACGCGCCTTTCGTCGCTTTATGAATGAAAACTACAAGAGCGCTTTGTTCATCGGCAACCAGGTCACAGCGCGCGATGGCCGAACAAAAATGCCCGACCTGTTTGCAAGATCGTTTCTTGATGCCTTGACTGATGGAGAGGGACCGACAAAAGTTCATGCCGTTCGTTGGATTGAGGCTGCGGATCAAGCAACGCTCGATGCGATCGTTGCCGACATTCGCCTGCATCAACCGGACGTGCTCGCAATAGCGGCCTGGACTGGGCGTGGCACATCGATCGTCAAGCGTCTGCAGGCCGAGGGTATTCGGCTGCCAATCTTCTTTGCCACGGGCGATGTTTATTCTATTATTCGAGCGACTGGAAAGGCGCCCTATCCGGGCGCGCTCTTTCAAATCGGTGGGCGCATCCCGGGCCTCGTCAGCGAGCGATTGGCAGACTTGAATAAGCGGGCGGATATCCGTCAGTTGCGGGACGAACTGGATAATTACATCGGCGACGGGATTATCTTCTACGATCTGGTCACACTTCTTGGCGAGGCCGCCGGTCAGGGGTCAGAACTTGATGCTCCGGCCATGCGCCGGCAGATCCGGGAGGGCCTTCATCAGTATCGGCAGGGACGGCGAATCTTCCCCGGTCTTTGGCGGAATTGGTCATTCACGGCGGAACGGGCCAGTGCACGAGATTCCTTCATATTCTGGGCACCGAATGGGGCTGCCACCCCGCGGCTCTGGGGCAAGCAGGCCATCCGCTCGCAAGGTGGTTTGATTGAGGTGCCTGTGGCCTACGTCGGCATCGACCTCGTGCGCCTGCACTCGATCGACACCAATGAGCAGCGTTTCGACGCTGAGTTCTACCTGTCTTTGTCCAGTTCGGCCCCCATCACACTGGATCGGGTGGCCTTCAGCAATGCCGTCAAAGGAGGCAATGGGCAGCCCCTGGTGCAGATCACAGCCATAAACACTGGGCGTTCGGTCACACGCACCCCGGCGCCCTCCTCGTCACCGGCCTCCACGCCGAATGGCACTCTCATGGGGACCCCAAAAGATCAGTTCGTTCGGCTCTATAATGTGAAAGGGCGCTTTCAGTTCGTGCCGACGCTCTCCCAGTATCCCTTTGATATCCAGAGGTTCTCCGTCGCATTCAAACCGGTCGACACCCAAACGCCGTTTCTCATCCAGCCCCCTGAACCACGCCTCCAGGATCGGGTCGCCGATATCGACGGCTGGACATTCCTGGAAGGAAGTGCGGGCCAGTATGTCGGATCGGAGCAGGAGATTATCACGACCATCCGCAATCACGCGACCGAGCGCCATATTCAGCCGTACTACAAATTCAATTTTTCATGGGTCGCCAAGCGTCAGACGATCGATTATTATGTGCGGGTCGTTATTCCACTGACGTTGATCATGATGGTCGCTTACTTCGCAGTTTTCCTGCCCAGTCAGGAAGTCAGTAGCGTTGTCGCGATGCAGGTCACTTCGCTTCTGGCGACCATAGCACTGTATTTCTCTCTTCCAAAAATAAACACCGAAACAGCAACGCTTTCCGATCAGATTTTTGTTTTCGCGGAAGCTGTTATTGTGTTGATGATCCTGATCTCGATCATCCGGACAAATCTTGTGCGGCGGGAGCACCGCAAGACAGCGATCGCAATGAAAATTGGGCAGGCTGCGCTGTTCCCGATGCTCGTCGCTGTCATGTTTTTCTACGTGCGCGGGGTGAGCCTCGGTGAGTTTCCGCCCATCACTGAGCTATCCCGGATCTGACGCCAATCCGCTGCCAATCTCGAAATCAATCATTATATAACACTATATTTCCCTAATAATTTTCCGTGTTCCATATGGTTCTGACATTTGCTCGGGCTCAGGTCAGTGCGCGTGATGCCGAGGGAATGCAAATGTCATAATGGGAACGCCAGCAACCAACGGTCCGCGCCCTGGACATCGCCGCATCACCGCAGAACCGGCACTTGAACCCTGGGCCACGTGTCGTCCGTTTCGATCAGTATCGGTGGCGGTGCGCCGAGATGAATGATATCCTTAATAAAATTCTAACGTTTGTCGGTGGTGTCATGGCGCAATGTTTCGCGATCTGCCGTCTCGGCCTGCTGGCCGCACTGTCACTCTTCCTTGTGTTGGCCGATCGGTCGGCGTCAGCCGGCGCCGCCGGCATCCATGGCACGCTTGAGCGCCTTATCGCCCCCGTCGCCAAGGCAGGCACAGGGGTCGTGACCCAGGCACGGTTCGGCGGCATAAAGCGTAGCGGATCCAAGGGCGGCGGCTTCCGTCACCATGGTGCGTACGGCGGAGGCCTGCGCCACAAAAAGATGGGCGGCAAAGGGTTTGGCCGGATGGGCGTCGGGCGAAACGCAAGGCTGCTGCGCGGCAACATCCGCTGCAACTATCGCACGACGCATGGCGGTGGTTTCGATCGGCCGTCGTCGCAGGGCGTCTTCTGGAAGGTGCGTGATTGCGGTCAGGCATTCCGCCCATAGTCAGCAAGCAGGGTCGCCAAGGGCGCAGCGGCATACGTGCCGTTGCGTCCAGGGCAGACCCGGCAACTTCTAGCCCGCATCATCGTCAGGCCGCAGACTGGGCCTCCACCTCTTCGCGCTTCATCTCCAGCTCCAGCCATTCCTCTTCCGCCTCGGCCAGCAGCCCTTGTGCCTTGGCGAGCGTCTCCGTGACGCGGGCGTGGAGCGCGGCGTCCTTCTGGTAGAGGTCAGGCTCGGCCAATTTGTCCTGAAGCTTTGAGATTTTCTCCTCAAGCTCCGCCATACGGCCTGGCAGCGTCTTGAGGGCATGCTGCTCCTTGAAGCTGAGCTTGACCGGGGCAGAAGGCGTGCTCGATCGGGCCGGCGCGGCTGGTGCGCCGTCGTCCTGCCCTCGGGCGGCCGGGGCCGGTCGAGACTTTTTCTCGCCACCGATGCGGCCGCCATCGTCCAGCGCGCGCACGCCATAGCCCCGCTGGCGCACCAGATCCGTGTATCCACCAGCATAAACCTGCCAGCGGCCGTCACCCTCCGCCACCAGCGTGCGCTCGACGATGCGGTCCAGGAAATCACGGTCGTGGCTCACCAGCAGAACCGTGCCGTCGTAGTCGCCCAGAACGTCCTGCAGGACGTCCAGCGTCTCCAGGTCGAGATCGTTGGTCGGCTCGTCCAGAACCAACAGATTGGAGGGGCGGGCAAGCGCGCGTGCCAGCATCAGCCGGCCGCGCTCGCCTCCCGACAGCACACTGATCGGCGTCCCCTTCTGCTCAGGGGCAAACAGAAAGTCCTTCATGTAGCTGACGACGTGCCGGGTCTGATCGCCCACGGTGACCATGTCACCGCGCCCATCCGTCAGCGCATCTGCAAGCGTCCACGCCGGATTGAGGCTTTCGCGGCGCTGGTCGAGCGTCACCATGTTGAGGTTGGTGCCGGTCCGCACGCTGCCGGCGTCTGGCGCCAGATCACCGGTGAGCAGGCGCACCAGTGTTGTCTTACCGGCGCCGTTGGGCCCCACGATGCCAATGCGATCGCCGCGCTGGATGCGCAGATCGAGGTCCGACACGATCGCGCGCGCACCGTAGGACTTGGAGACACCCGCGCCCTCGAACACGAGCTTCCCGGAGGCTTCGCTCTGGGTGGCCGCGAGCGCCACCTTGCCTTGCGGTCCCTTTGCGTTGGCGTGTTTGGCGCGCAAGGCGTGAAGGTCGCCCAACCGGCGCACATTTCGCTTGCGCCGCGCGGTCACGCCATAGCGGAGCCAATCCTCCTCCATGGCGATCTTGCGGCCAAGCTTATGGTGCTCCAATGCCTCCTGCTCCAGCACCTCATCGCGCCAGCCCTCGAAATGCGCAAAACCCTTGTCCAGCCGACGAGCGGCGCCCCGGTCGATCCACACCGTCGCCGCGCTCAGATTTTCCAGGAAGCGCCGGTCGTGGCTGATGAGGACGAGCGCAGACTTCAAGTTGCGCAAGTGTTTCTCAAGCCATTCGATGGCCGGCAGGTCGAGGTGGTTGGTGGGCTCGGCGAGCAGCGCAATGTCGGGCTCGGTGACGAGTGTGCGCACAATCGCAGCGCGGCGCGCCTCCCCGCCAGACAGTGCCGACGGATCGGCCTCAGGGTCGAGGCCAAGGTCCTCCAGCATGGCGGCTGCCCGATAGGGGTCGTCGTCATCGCGCAGGTCAGCAGCAGCGTACGCGCCGATGGTCTCAAAGCCGGCGAGCGACGGCTCCTGCGGCAGATACCGGCACATCACGCCAGAGCGCAGAACGCGGTCGCCATCGTCGGCCTCCACGAGGCCGGCTGCGATCTTCATGAGCGTGGACTTGCCCGAGCCGTTGCGGCCCACAAGGCAAATCCGGTCGCGCTCATGCACCATCAGCGCTGCGCCGACGAGCAGTGGCGTTCCGCCAAAGGACAGATGGATGTTGTCGAGTGTGAGGAGTGGTGCTGCCATGGAACCGACGTAGCGCCTGGGCCGCTGGGCAACAAGGCGGCGCCGTGGTCGCGACGTCTTTCCCGTCAGCCCCGGAGGCATACCGGCCCAACGGCCATGCCGTGCCGCCAACGTTGAACGAAAGCGCCCCGTCGTTCAGCCGGTCCCCACGTCAACGCCGCTTGCGTTTGCTTCCGCCAGACCGGCCCGGTTGACGCGACGGCGGCAGGGCTGCTGGATCGATGATGCCCAGATCGCCAAGCACGGCGGGGATTTGCTCCTTCAGCTTGAAAAAGCCTTTGGTCGCGTGCGGCCAGAAGCCGGCATCCCAGTCGCGCAAGAGAGGATAAAGCGCGGGGCCATCGCGCTCCAGAAGGCGGCCGGCGGCATCAAGCCTGTCCGCAACGGGACCGACTGGTGCGTAGGACATGACGATCGTATCCGCACCGGCATCGCGCGCCCACGCGACAAGCGCACGCGCCGTGGCTTGTGCAGTGTCGCCCGGCGCGATGTGCGCCACGTCCACCCCGAAATCGCCCGCCAGCCGAAGAGCGGCGTCTTCACACGCACCGCGTTTGAACGCCATCACGTGGTCGGCGAGATCGCGATCAAGGCCATCTGGCCCGAGCACGCCGACGGCGACAGGATCATCAGCAAGCGCGCGCAGGCCTTGGCCGGCCAGCAGATCATCCTCATGGACAAGCAGTGCGACAGCGGCATCGGGTGGTGGCGCGGGGCAGTGCGGCATCTCTTCCAGCGGATGCTCAGCGTGCTCCTCCAGCGCATCGGCGCGTGAGGCCAACTGGGCAGGTTCGGGATGAAAACGCCCGTCCGTGTAGGTTGCGATGTTATCAGCGCGCGCGAGGTAGGTCTTTCCCTTCGTCTGCAGCCCAGCAACCCAGCGCCAACCGAGCGTGTTCGAGGCCGCATCGCCGTCCAACAGGTTGTGGAGGAAAAAATCCGCACCGAGCGCCCACGGCAGGCGGAGCGTGAAGATCCAGATGCTGGCAAACCACATCCGGGCGTGATTGTGCAGATAGCCCGTTTCGAACAGTTCGCGTGCCCACGCATTAAAACACGGGATCTCGGTCTGGCCTGCAATGGCGCGCTCATAGCCGGCGCGCAGGTTCCGGTCGCGGTCCAGCGTCGCTCGGGCATCATCGACCTGGCGCAGATACGCCGGCCAAACGCTCGGATGGCGCTCCAGCCAGCCTTTCCAATAGGTCCGCCAGCAGACCTCCTGCACGTATTTTTCCGCAGTTGAGAAGGCATGTGCCGAAAGCACGAGGCGACAGACCTCGGCTTCGCTGACGAGGCGGTGGCGCACGTAGGGGGACAGGACCGAGACGTTTGCACGGTTGCCCGGCCCGAGATCATGATTTCGCGTGCGTGCGTATGCCGAGCCGGCGCGCGGCACAAAGTCGTCCAGCCGTCGCTTGCCCTCAGCCCTGCTCGGCTCAAACGTGGTTGGCCCGGCTTCAACAATGCCGGGCGCGCGCAAAGGAATGACCATGGCGATCAGGCGCCGGACGTTTTGGGTGTGCCCGGCCCGTGGGGGTCGCCCCCATCATTGCGCCCGCGGCTGTTCGGGAACACATGGCCCCAAACCCGGAACAAGCGGCGCGCCCGTCCGAACGCATTTGGCTCGTCACCCGCTGGCGTTTCCAACGGCTCGATCCCCGCGCGGCGGAGAATACGCTGCAAGGTGCGGCGGTGCATTTCAAGCTGCTCGGCCGTGCGGGACACGTTCCGATCGTTTTTCTCAAACAACTCAAGGATGTGCTGCACGCGTGCCTCATCGGGCCCCATGATGGAGCGTGGCAATGGCCCGGCCTTCTGGGCGGTGGCCTGCAGCGCTGCTGCGACCTCATCGGCATCAACGGGCTTGGCGATGTAATCGACGGCGCCACGCTTTGCAGCAGCCACCGCGCTCGGGATCGTACCGTAGCCGGTGAGAATAATGGCGTGCGCCTTGGGGTTCACTTCGGCGAGTTTAGAGACCAGTGAAAGCCCATTGCCATCCGGCAAGCGCAGGTCGAACACCGCGTAGTGCGGCGGCTCTTCCTCAATCGCGGCCAGCCCTTCGGCAATGGAGGCGGCCTCACGCACCTGAAAACCCCGCTCGGCCATCGCCCGCTTCAACAGGCGCAGGAACACGACGTCGTCATCGACCAGAAGCAGCGTCTTTTCCATCCGTGATCTCCTTGTGCCTTCTCAACGGCCACGGCATTTGAGTGGATTTATCCGGCCCAGCTCCAGGCGCTGTCATTGGACGTCGACCGGAAGGGGTTCACGCGCAGGAGCTTGGGCCGACGTGGGGAGAAGTGAGGCAGGGACAACGGTAAATCGTGATCGCTCCGAAATTCAACACTCTGATTTCATTGACTTTTACAAGCCTTGCACCACTGACTTGAGTTTGACAGCTTGCCAATCAATGCGGACGCGCCAGGCAACGCGTGCGGCCGCAGCCACAGCCATCGCCCGGACCCTTGTGCGTCGGTTCCAATTGCCGCACCCCGCAGGCGCTAAGCGGTTTATCACATGTGCGACGGATTGCGCGCTCCGGTCGTCACACTCACGTGGCGCTCATCGGGTTGTGCAGTTGTGCCCACGGCTCGGTGCGCGTTCGAACTTTGACGGGACGCCGAACATTTGTACGACCGCCGCAGCCGTTCGGGGCGTAGTGTGGCGCGCCCGCCGCAAGCGTTGATCGACTGGAAAGGAAGGAACCGCCGGATGGACCAAGTGCACAGTGATCGATCGACGGTGAGCAGTGCAGTTGCCGCCGGTTCAATTCCATCGCCTGCGCTCATCCTGGGTCTTGGCGGATTGATTCCGTTTGTTGCGCTGGCCGCGGCCAGCGCGGCCGGCCGGGCCGATGACATCAGTGCCTGGGCGGGGCTCGCGCAGGGCAGCCTGTCGCTGCATGATCTCCTGGTGGGGTACGGCGCCGTCATCCTGTCGTTCATGGGCGGCGTGCAGTGGGGTCTGACGATGCTGCTCGCGGGCGACGACAGCCGCCGACAATGGCAGGGCTTTGCGGCAAGCGTCGTGCCGGCCCTCGTCGCGTGGCCGGCACTGTTCATGCCAGCCCCCTTCAGCCTGCTCCTCGTGGCTGGCGCGTTGGTTGTGCTCTTGCTTTATGACCTGCAAGCCATCCGGGCCGGGCGCGCGCCGCGGTGGTATGCGTCCCTGAGGATCATCCTGACCATCGGCGCGGCCGGCAGTTTGGCCATCGCTGCGCTCGCCGCCTGACCATCTCCGGCGCCGCGTCGCGCGGCGGTTCGACGGCGGAATGCGAAACGATACAGGGCCTCACTTTACCCAAGCCCAACTTATGTGGCCTGGCGACTGTCACTGCGGCGGTCGAACCATCCGGCAGCCCTTTGCATCGCA
>CAZGNQ010000139.1:0-9267 GCA_964527285.1 uncultured Hyphomicrobiales bacterium
CCGACGCCTATCTAAAAGACCTGCTCACGGGCGATATCCAAGCTGTGTCGCTGTCCAGCGGAGGAAATTTTGTCGGACAGGCTGATGGTGGTCGGAATATCGCCGGTTTATTGTCGATAAGCAACGACGGGCGGAAAGTTGCCTTTTTGGGAAATAGTGATTTTTTGGAAGGTGAAGACACTAACAGTCGGCAAGATATTTATTTCGTCGACGTTGCAACTGGTTCGATTGAAATCATTCGGACACCGGCGGGGGAAGTTGCACGGTTAGGTGCCACCGAGCCCGTAATGTCTGGAGATGGCAATCTGCTGTTCTTTGTCAGCCGATCGCCAGAATTTTCCAGCGATGAAATAGCACCTTCCGAACCAATCATAATTTATGATGTTAGTGCAAACACCCATACGCTTCTCGATCTATCGGCGGGCCTTGATCTATCGGCGAACGATGAGATCAGTCTAAACAACCCGACCCTTGTTGCAACGAGTGACGATGGTCAGGTTCTTCTAATCGGAGGAAAAAGTCGCAGTGCGGATGGTTCGCGTGTTCCGAGTTTGTTTATCACAAATCTCGAAACCGGCGATCTCACGCAAGTGAATGTTTCGGATACTGGCCCAGTCCAAGTAGAGAACCTTAGTGGCGCATCGCTTTCTGCCGACGGTAGATTTGTAAGTTTTGTATCGTCGTTTGGCCTTATTCTTGTCGGCGAGAATGTGGGGCGACGACAGTCCACCTTCAGATATGATCGCGAAGAGCAACAATTGGAGCTCGTTTCGGTTGATCAAAATGGAAACGTGGCGGGTTCTTCGGTGTTCGTAGATGGCAACACCACGTCGATGTCATCCGACGGTCGGTTTGTGCTCTTCCCTGCCTTTTCCTCCAGTGGCGATTTTGAGGGGCCAAATTACTATATCAAAGACATGCATACTGGTGCGCTAACGATGGCGGTGCCGGAGCTTATTGGCGTCAACATTGGTGATCCCCAGATTTCCGCCGATGGGGCAACCGTCATTTATACGACAAGTGCAATCGTTGATAGCGATGACACAAACAGGGTGTCTGACGTGCATATCGCGCACAACCCGCTACTGCGTGACATTGAGGTCGCGTCGGCGGTCAATGGCGTTGCTGGTGATGGAACGAGTGCCGAAGGGAGCTTGTCGGGTGATGGCAAGTTCCTCGTTTTTAAGAGTGATGGCACCCATTTCAGCCCGGATGACACGAATGAACACCTCGATATCTTTCTGAAAAATCTCGAAACGGGTCAAGTCAGTATTGTATCAAGTTCCGGCAATTCAACGCCAAACGGCGACAGCGATGACCCGATTATCTCGGGTGATGGCAACTTTGTACTGTTTACGAGTCGTGGCGCGATTGGGCGCAAGCAAGGTGATGCTGAGGCGGTATTTGTCAAAGACCTTAATACGGGGGACATTCGGCTTGTGTCAGAGCATCCCGACTCCGCAACGCAAATTACAGTGCGCCCCACGAAAAATGCGTTCGGAGACGCCATTTCCTCTGATGGGAGGTTTGTTCTCTTTTCAACCGACGCCATTCTCACCGACAATGATAACAACAATACTTTTGATGCTTATTTAAAGGATTTGCACACCGGAGAACTCAGACTGGCCTCGACCGACAGTGATGGTTTTTGGACTAGTCAAAATAGCTATGGCGGTGATATTACCGACGATGGCAAATTTGTCGTGTTCCAGAGTGATTCACCTCAGTTCGCTCCAGAGGCTGACGGAAAGTTCAATCGCGATATTTTCTTGAAAAATATGGAGACGGATGAAGTAACACTCGTGTCAAAATCCTTAAACGGCCTATCGATTGGAAATAGTGCGACTCCGAAAATTACACGAGATGGCAAATTTGTCGTTTTTCACAGCACGGCCGAAAACCTCGTCGAAGTGGATACGAACAGGTCGCAAGATGTTTTTGTCTACGACGTCGCGGCTGGCCAACTGGAGCGCGTGTCGACGGGGACGGGCAATACGCAAGGCGATGGGAGCAGTTCACAGGCGTCCATTTCTGACGACGGGCGTTTCGTCGTTTTCGAAAGCCGATCGGAGAACTGGGCGATTTCGGACAGAGATGACGACTTGGACGTCTATTTGAAGGATCGAGAAACCGGACAGCTCGTGCATTTGTCGACGGTCCCGAACGACGGCGACTCAACGTTTGCGAACATATCCGGCGACGGGCGGGTTATCACCTTCACAAGCGGAGATGGCGGCGGATACCAAGTCTACACCATTTCCAATCCTTTCCATCCTGATGCGCCTGTGCGGACCGGTGCACTCGTGTCAGGCCTGAACATTGTCGGCACCCCGGATGATGATGATTTGTCGGGGACGAATGGTGGGGAGCTGATCTCCGGCCTCGCCGGCAACGACATCATAGACGGTGGGGAGGGCAATGACACCATCAATGGCGGGTCGGGCAATGACACGTTGATCGGTGGCGCGGGGGATGACCTCATTGAGGGGCGCAACGGCGATGACACCCTCACCGGCGGCGCGGGGAATGACACATTCCGCTATGTGGACGCCGATGACGGCAATGACATCATCACCGATTTCACCCAAGGCGAGGACGTGATTGACGTGCGCCTGGCCAACGTCAGCGCACTCGGTGATCTGTCCATCGATACGATCACCTGGCCCGGCAACACGCTGGTGTCCTTCGGGACCACGCAGATAACGCTGCAGGGCTTTACGGACACGCTGACCGACAGCGATTTCGTTTTCATCGGGTCTGGCACGCCGGGGCCGGATAACCTTAGTGGAAATGCCGCCGATAACGTCTTTGCCGGTGGCGCCGGAAATGACCGCGTCTTTGGCCGCAGTGGTGACGATGACCTGAGCGGCGGTGCGGACAACGACACGCTGATCGGTGGGCGAGGCAACGATACGCTCAACGGTGGCACCGGGAACGACAGCCTCAACGGCGGTCAGGACAATGACACGCTGATCGGCGGCATCGGGCGCGACACGCTCGTGTCAATCGCCGGCGATGACACGCTGACGGGTGGCGAAAGCGGCGCGGCACCTTTGACCAGCGATGGGGAACGCGACACGTTCTCGATCAAGTCGGCCGGAGCGCGCACGGTGACCGTGACCGATTTCGAGGCGGGCACCGATGTGCTGAATTTGCGCGGCCACGGGATCACGGACATCGCGCAGGATATTGCCCAGTCAGACGACGGCGCCGACCGCTTGCTGGAGATCGGCGATACGATGATCCGCCTTGAAGATCAGGCGGGCCTCAACATCGGTGAGGATGACGTGCTGATCTGACGTCCTCATCCGTCATCCGCGACCCCAACAACGCATTTTCAGGCTGAGCGGTGTGTGCCGCTCGGCCCTCTTTACCTACATCCGGGCGTTTTCTCGTCCGCGCGCCTCGCCGACCCCGCGCATTGATCCGTCGGCGTCTCGTGCTCGCTCAAACTGGATGGCGCTGAGCGGTTTTGTTGGACTGCGCCACACCTTACAGCGGTTGCTTAACCCATTTCGCATACAGCTTCACCATCGGCCCGCGGTCGCATGGTGACACTGTGCGCCACGCCGACCCGTCACGCGCGTTCCCATTCGGCAAAGGTGCAGTCCATGAACATCGGCAGCCTGCTTGTGGCCAAAGGGCTCGTCACGCGGGAGCACATCAACCATGCGATCGCGCATCAGAACGCCAATGGCGGACGCATCGGCGATATCCTGGTGGCCTTGGGCTACCTCACGGCAGAGCAGATCGATGCGGTGCTCGCCGATGCGCCTCAGGCGCCGGTCTCGCTGGCGGACACCGGGCTCGATTCGGTCTTTCTGCTCGAGTTGATGATCAAGGGAATGTACTCCGAGAGCCTGGAGACAGCCGCGCAATTGTCGAACGCGCTGAAACTGTCCAGCACCATCATCAACCAGCTTCTGCAGGCCGCCGGCGAACGAAAACTGGTGGAATCGCTCGCGGCCGCCACCGGTGGTGTGAAGCGGGAAATGCGCCTTGGCCTGACGCGCGCCGGGCGTGAACTGGCGATCGATTCGCTCCAGCGCGGCCAGTATTTCGGCCCGGCGCCCGTTCCGCTGAAAGACTGGCAGGAGCGCATCACACGCCAGCGCGTTACGAATGAGACGGTTTCCCGCGCGCGCCTTGATGAGGCGTTTTCCGGCCTTGTGATGCCGGAGCGTTTTGTCAGCCGACTGGGGCCGGCGGTCAACTCGGGCCAGGCCATATTGATTTATGGGCCCGCCGGTAATGGCAAGACGACAATCGCCGAGATCGTCGGCAAGATCTTCGAAAACGTGATCTACGTCCCCTATTGCATCGAGATCGATGGGGAGATCATGAAGGTCTTCGATCCGAGTGTGCACCGCGTCGTCGAGAACGATCAGGCGCAACCCAGTGCGTCGGGCCTGCGCCGGAGCCCAATCGATCCGCGTTGGGTTGCGTGTTATCGCCCGCTGGTGATCACTGGCGGCGAATTGTCGATCGAAATGCTCGACCTCAAATACAACGCGGTCGCGAAATACTACGAGGCGCCGCTGCATATCAAGGCGCTCAACGGCACCTTCCTGATCGATGACTTCGGCCGCCAGCGCGCAAAGCCGGAGGACATCCTCAACCGATGGATTGTGCCCCTCAACAGCCGCATCGATTATCTCACGCTCCACACCGGCAAGAGCGCCATGATCCCGTTTGACGAGATTGTGATCTTCTCCACCAACATGCACCCGAATGATCTGATGGACCCGGCATTCCAGCGGCGCATCAGTTACAAGCTGGAGACGGTCGAGCCGCCGGAGGATCTATTCTGCCGGGTGTTCATCGGAATGGCGGAAAAGGCGGGTCTGGAATTGACGGAGGACATCTATCGTCAGGTGTTGTCGGGCGTGCGTGAGCACAACGCGCCGCTGGCTTATTTCCAGCCCAAGTTCATCGTCGAGCAGGTGTTGGCGTCGTGCAAATTTGAGGGCACGCCCCCCCAGTTCACGCGTGAGAACGTCGACGACGCGCTGGCCAACCTGTTCATCAAGGACACCGACGACGGCAAGATGTTCGGCGTGAAGCGAAGCTGAGGGGCAGGCGAACCGACCACCACGACGGAACCGCCGTTGCAGCGGGGCCTTGTGCGTTCTAGGTAGGGCGAAATGGACCTGTCGGCGTGGGAACGCTGGCACCTGGCCCTTCCACGCACACCACGAGGCTCCCTATGTTCGCAGGTACACTCAGCGGCAAGAATGCCATCGTCACCGGCTCGACGTCCGGGATCGGGCTTGGCGTGGCCAACGCGCTCGCCGCGGCCGGCGCCAACGTCCTGCTCAATGGCCTGGGCACGCAGGACGACAACCGCGACGCCATCCATGAGGTCTCCGCCCATGGCACGAAGGTCGCGTTCTCTCCGGCCAACATGATGAACCCCGGCGAAATCGCCACGATGGTCACCTCCACGGCGAACGACTGGGGCAGCGTTGACATCCTGGTGAACAACGCCGGCATCCAATACGTGGCGCCGATCGATGAGTTCCCGCCGGAGAAATGGGATGCCATCATCGCGATCAATCTGACCTCGGCGTTCCACACCATCCATCACGCATTGCCGGGCATGAAGGCGCGCAAATGGGGGCGGATCATCAACGTGGCGTCCGCCCACTCGCTTGCAGCCTCACCGTTCAAATCGGCTTATGTCTCCGCCAAGCACGGCATCGCGGGACTGACGAAAACGGTTGCGCTGGAGGTCGCCGAGCAGGGCATCACGGTCAATGCGATCTCGCCCGGCTATGTGTTGACGCCGCTCGTCGAGGGTCAGCTTGCGGACACGGCGAAGGCGCGCGGCATTTCTGAGGATCAGGTGAAGACCGACGTGATGCTGGCCGGTCAGCCCACGAAGGAGTTCGTTGGCGTGGATGAGGTGGCGCACATGGCTGTGTACCTGTGCACCGACAGCGCACGCTCGATCACTGGCGCCAACGTCAACATTGACGGTGGCTGGCTGGCAAAGTGATCGTTAGCCCACGTGTCGTGATGGGCTGGTGAGGCTGCCCGTGGGGGCGGGGTGCTGTGCGGATCGTCACTTGGCCGGTGAATTGGCCAACTAACCCGGCCACGAACTGGGCCGGTGAACCGACCGCACCGCGCTTAGGTTCCCACCGCAGCCCCAACGCGCTTGCGGCACGGCCCCCAGGCGCACGCTGCCGCCAGGATCAGTCCTGAGACGGTTGCAATCATGCCGGCGGCGCTCACCGAATCGCGCGCGCCGAGCCAGATGGGGCCATAACCGGCGATCACATAGCCCACTATAGCGGACGCGATCGCAAAGCCCACGCTCCACCACACCTGCCGCTCCAGGCTGTTTGTCATCAGCCGGGCGGCCGCCGGCGGGCAGATGAACATGGCGATCACGATGATCGACCCGACCGCATCAAATGCAGCGACCGCAGCCAGTGCGGACACAACCACGAGCCCGAAGCCGATCAGCGCCGTTGGCAGCCCAACGGCCTGGGCGAAAGCCTCGTCGAATGTCGAGATTTTGAGCGCCCGCCAGAACACGTAGGTCAGCACGCCGATGAGGGCGCAAACGATGGCCATGCGGACCAGTTCGGGCGGCAGCGCCGCCAAGGCTTGTGGGTCCAACAACGCACCCCAACCGGTCGCCTCAAGCCAGATCAGGCTTTCCAGATTGCCCATCAAAGCGTGCTCGACGTCGAGGTGCACGCTTGAGGTGTCGCTCTGCTCCAACAGCAACACACCGCCGGCGAACATCGTCGTGAACACCACGCCCATCGCAGCGCCGGGCTCGATCCGCCCCAGGCGCTTGATCGCCTCGATCAGTCCAACCGCGATCAATGCCGCAGCGCCTGCGCCAACCAGCATCGGCAATGACCCGACGCTGGCCGTCAGCAAGAACGCGACCACGATCCCCGGCAGGACGACGTGGCTGATGGCATCGCCAATGAGCGCCTGTCGCCGCAGCACCAGGAAGTTGCCGGGCAGGGCGCAGGCGATGGCGGCCAAGACACCGATCAGGATCGGTGTCAGGCTGAACTGGACGAACTCCGCCCCCATCACGCACCTCCTGGCGTCGCATGCTGCGGTGGCCCGAGGCGCCGGTCGAACGCGGCGATCTCATCGGGCGTAAAGACGTCCTCGATCGGCGTGAGGCCGTCGTAGCGTCCGGTCAGCGCGGTGTCCTGGTGGACCTCGCGCGCCACATCCCAACGCCGTTCGTCCCGCGCGGCCTTTGCGGCCTGCGCACGGCCGGCCTGCGTGGCCACCCCATCAGGGCGAACAAGGTTTGACCGGCGCAGCACCGTCAGCGTGAAGCCGTCGTGGATGGGCTCGCCGCGCGCCAAAGCAAGCAGGCCCTGGCGCAAGTGCACGCGCCTTTGGAAGGCCCGGTGGCGCAAGGCCACCGCCAGAACGCCGCGTGCTGGTGCCAGCAGAAGCGATGCGGCAAACACCGTTGCACACACCAGAACGATGATCGGCCCTGTCGGCAGCGCGGGCGCGGTGGCGGATATCGCCGCTCCAACATAGCCGGACAGCCCGCCGATGAACCCTGCCGACCAGATCATCCGGCTGCTGCGCTCACTCCAGAACCGTGCCGTGACCGGTGGGATGATGAGCATGGCGACAATCAGGATCAGGCCCACCAGTTTCAGACCGATCACGGTCACGGCCATGACGAGCGCCATCATGGCCAGATCGGTGCGCCGCACATCGACGCCGGAGGCCGCCGCATAGGCTGGGTCGAACGCCACAAGGGTCATTGGCCGGCGCAAAACGTAAGTGACCAGCACGGCCAGTGACCCGCCGATCGCGATGATGACCGCGTCCTGGAAGAGCATGCCAGCGGTGGAGCCCAGCAGGAAGCCTTCGAGCCCAGCCTGACGCCCGGCGGGTACTGACTGGATCACGGTCAGCAGGACGATGCCGGCTCCGAAAAAGACCGACAGAACCGCGCCGATGGCTGCATCCTCGCCGAGCCGCGTGCGCGAGACCATGGCCTGGATGCAGATGAGGCCCAGCCCCGCCGTTAACGCTGAGCCCGCCATGAGGCCCAAGAGGCTGCGCCCATCGCCGCCGAATGCCACCATCGCCAGAAACGCGAGGCCAACCCCTGGCAGCGTGGCGTGGGCCACGGCGTCCGACACCAGGGCTCGCTTGCGCAGGAAGAGGAACGTGCCGGACGCGCCGGCGGCAAACCCAAGCAGTGCCGCCCCGATGGCGACGAGCGCGGCGTTGTAGCCAGCGCCGAGCAACAGCGCTGTCAGCACATCGCTCATGACGCGCGGGAAGCGTGCCGGATTTGTAGATCGCCGATCTGTGAGGCTTCCAGCCGCCCACCGTAGGCCGCCTGCAGGTTGTCCGGCGTGAAGGTGGTCGCCACGGGACCTTCGGCAATCTTGCGTACATTGATCAGAAAGACGTGGTCGAAATAGTCCGCCACCGTCGCAAGGTCGTGGTGGACGCTGACCACCGCCTTGCCCTCCTGCTTGAGCGTCTTCAGCACGTCGATGATGGCCCGCTCGGTGGCCGCATCCACACCGGCAAAGGGCTCGTCCAACAGATAGAGGTCAGCCTCCTGCGCCAGCGCGCGGGCCAGAAAGACGCGCTGCTGCTGACCGCCCGACAATTGGCCGATCTGGCGCCCGGCAAACTCAGCCATGCCGACCCTGTCCAGGCAGGCGCGTGCCCGACTGCGGTGTTGCCCCGTCAGCCGGCCGAGCAGTCCGACCCGGCGATAAAGCCCCATCTCGACCACATCGATGACCCTTGCGGGGAAATCCCAATCCACACTTGCGCGCTGGGGAACATAGGCGATGCGGTCGCGGGCATGCGCAATGCTCTGTCCCTCAACTGTCACTTCGCCGGACAGTCGTGGGATGATGCCGAGGGCCGCTTTCAGAAGTGTCGATTTGCCGGCACCGTTGGGTCCGATGATCGCGCTCAGCGCAGCACCGGGAAATGTGGCATCGACTGAAAACACTGCGGGCTTCTGGCCGTATGAAACGGTCAGCCCGCGGATGGCGAGTGGACTTGCGCTGCGCGCGACGTCAGCCGTCGTCGGCACTGCAATCCCATCGGCCGCGGCAAGTTCAAGGCTTGGTGTTTGTCGCATCACGATAATGTCTTACTCTCCAGCCGCAAGGCGTCCGGCCATGCCCCGCTCAGGCGCCTTGCCGCCGAGCGCGCGTGCGATGGTCGTCGCATTGTGATCGATCATGCCGATGTAGGTGCCCTCGTAGCTGCCGGGCGGGCCCATGGCGTCGG
>CAZGNQ010000140.1:0-9235 GCA_964527285.1 uncultured Hyphomicrobiales bacterium
CCATGGCGCGACGGGCAAGGGCAACGACCAGGTGCGGTTTGAGCTCAGCTACTATGCGCTGAACCCCGACATCCAGGTGATCGCGCCCTGGCGCGAGTGGGACTTCAATTCGCGCGAAAGCCTGATCGATTTCGCCGAAAAGAACCAGATCCCGGTCCCCAAGGACAAGCGTGGTGAGGCGCCCTTCTCGGTGGACGCCAACCTTTTGCACTCCTCATCAGAAGGCAAGGTGCTGGAAGATCCGGCCGTGGCGCCGCCGGACTACGTCTTCCAGCGCACCGTCTCGCCGATGGAGGCGCCGGACGCGCCGACCCGCATCACAATCGGTTTTGAGCGTGGCGACGCCGTTTCGATCAACGGCGAGCCGCTGTCCCCCGCAGGCGTACTGACACGGCTCAATCAGCTGGGGCACGACAATGGCATCGGCCGGCTTGACCTGGTGGAGAACCGTTTCGTCGGCATGAAATCGCGCGGCATCTACGAAACGCCGGGCGGCACAATTCTGTTGTCGGCGCACCGGGCGATGGAGTCGATCACGCTCGACCGTGGCGCGGCGCACCTGAAGGACGAACTCATGCCGCGCTATGCGGAGCTGATCTACAACGGCGTTTGGTTTTCTCCCGAGCGCGAGATGCTGCAGGCGCTGATCGACAAGAGCCAGGAGCATGTCGAGGGCGAAGTGACCCTGACGCTCTACAAGGGCAACGTCATCGTCGAGGGCCGGACGAGCCCGACGTCGCTCTATGCCGAGGACCTCGTCACGTTTGAGGACGACGCCGGGGCCTATGACCAGGAAGACGCCGCGGGCTTCATCCGCCTGAATGCCCTGCGGTTGCGCACACTTGGCAAACGCAATCTTGCACGCCGTCGTCAAAACACCTGAACTGCGGCGCGTGCGACCTCGCGCGGCATCGGATTACGTCGCCTCCCCCATTTGACGGATGCTCCAAAAGTCTTCGGCCACCATGGTGCTGACAGACCTGAGGGGAGGCGTCTTCCATGGATGTCGCAACGGCGATCCAACTCATACTGCCGGTGACAACCGCGATCATCAGCTTTGCCATCGGCATGGGTCTGACGGTGGCAGACTTCACGCGCATCGCCCGCCAGCCGGTCGACTTCGGCCTGGGATACCTGCTCCAGGTGATTGGCCTGCCCGCGGCCGCGTTCATCTTTGCCGCGACGATGGCGGTCGAACCGGTGATCGCGGCCGGGCTGATGTTGCTCGCCGCCTGTCCGGGTGGAACGCTCTCCAACTTGCTGTGCTATCTCGCGCGTGCAGACACCGCGCTGTCCATATCGCTCACCGCCGCCAGCACCATGACGGCCGTATTGACGATGCCCTGGATTACAATTGCCGCTTTCGCATATTTCCTCGGCGCAACCGCTCCGGACATTTCCGTCACAAAAACAGTGCTTTTCATCTTGGCGCTTCTGACGGTGCCAACGCTTCTCGGCATGGTTGTCAAAGCGCAGGCGCCCAGTTTTGCCAAGCGAGCAGAGCCGACCCTTCGGGCGATCGCGACCATCTTTTTCATTGGAATTGTCGCGATTGCGCTGCTCGCCAACCGCCAGCGCCTTCAGGAGATCTTGATCGAGGCCGGAGGCGCGATGGCTGCGTTCCATTTCATCGTGTTGGCCGCGGCCGCGACGCTCGCGTACCTGATTGCGGGCGGCATCCGTCAGCGCGTAACGATTACGCTGGAGGTCGGCATCCAGAACAGCGCCCTAGCCATCGTCCTGGCTCAGACGCTGTTTGAGCGCAAAGATCTGGCCATTGCGCCGGCAGTCTACTCGCTCATCATGCTGGTTACGGCCGCGCTGACGACGATCATTGCGCAGCGCATCCTGCGGCCCGCACCGGCGTGATGACGACTTCGCCCGCGTTGGACAGGCCGTGGTGCAATCACTGGCCGGGCTTTGTCGCCAGCCGGCCTATCATCTTACCACGCGCCCTGTATCACAGGCCGGACGCCGTTCGTTGCGCACGCCTTGCACGCATGGTCTTGAGCACAGCTTCCGCCAGAACAGCACTGCCAGCACCGGAAAAGTGGATCCCGTCCGCGTGACGCAACGCCACCCGGCGACCTGACACACTGGGCCCAAACCGGGCGTAACGGCCGCCCACACTGAAGCGATCCCACACGTCGACGTAGGCGACATCCGTTTGTGATGCGATCTCGCGGTAAATCCTGTTGAACTTGGCGTAATCTCCGGTCATCCGGCCGGAGCGGACAATCGGCAGGCCGACCCAGTAGGCTTCGGCGCCAGACTTGGACAGGATCGACATCGCCCGCCTCACGCGCGCACGGTAGGCGCGCCACCAGGGGGCCGAAAAGCGCTGCAGCGTGGCCCCGCGTGTTCGCATGTCCTGGCGATCATTGCCGCCGAGGGCGACGACGACAATATCCGGACGATCCTTTGCAAGATAGCGCTCCAGCCGCGTGAACCAGTTGTACTGGTCGTCGCGCACAAGACCGGTCGCTCCGCGTGTCCGGCGCTGGACGCGGGCGATGCCGGCCTTGGGCGCCGCCCCCTTCAGCCCGGTGTAGACGTTGGTCGCCAAGCTGTCGCCATAAACGAACATGCGCTTGGACTGGGCGGAGGCAGCCGTCGGAGGCGCAATGGTGGCAAGAGCGACGAGCGCGCCGATGGCGACCGTCGCTGCAACGCGTTGCTGTGGTGTCGGGCGTCCGGAACGGCGGCGTGGCATCGCGTTTCGGCTCCAGTGTGGCTGTTGGAATGAACACCCAGCGCAGTTCGCCCCCGACGATGGCGGCAATGCGGCGCCCGGCCGGCGGCGCGGCTGTCGGGGACCACTGCAATTGTGGGCGAACCAACGACCGTCCGTTCATGTCCGGACTGCGCGGGTTTGTTACGACGTTGGCCGGATGAGCACGTGCTTCTTCTTGCCGACAGAGAGCTTGATCGCCCCTTCGTCCGTCAGATCCGCAACCGTGATGACAGCATTAGGGTCCGTGACGGCTGCGTCGTTCACGCGTGCGCCGCCGCCCTTGATGTGTCGACGCACCTCGCTTGTGCTTGGCGCGAGACCGGCCTGCACAAAGGCTGTCAAAACCCCGAGACCCGCCTCCAGGTCCGCGTGCGCAACATCGATGCTGGGCAAACCGGCCGCCTGCGCACCTTCTTCAAAGGCCTTGCGTGCGGTCTCGCCAGCAGCAGCGGCGGCTTCGCGACCGTGGATGAGTGCCGTTGCCTCGGTGGCGAGAACCTTTTTGGCGTCATTCAACTCAGCGCCTTGAAGCTGCGCAAGCCGGGCAATTTCCTCCATCGGCAGCACGGTGAAGAGCTTGAGGAACCGCTCGACGTCGGCATCCTCGGTGTTGCGCCAGAACTGCCAGTAGTCGTAAGGGGACTTCATCTCCGCATCGAGCCAGACCGCGCCATCGGCCGTCTTGCCCATTTTCGCTCCCGACGCCGTGGTCAACAGCGGGGATGTGAGACCAAAAAGCTCTGCCCCCTCAAGCCGGCGGCCAAGGTCCGTGCCGGAGAGAATATTGCCCCATTGATCCGAGCCGCCCATCTGCAGGATGCAGCCGGTGCGCCGGTAAATCTCCACAAAGTCATAGGCCTGGAGGATCATGTAGTTGAACTCCAGGAACGACAGGTGCTGCTCCCGCTCCAGGCGCATCGCGACGGAATCGCGCTTCAACATCTCGTTGACCGACACCTGGGCTCCGACCTCGCGCAGGAGGTCGATGTAATTAAGCTCCAGCAGCCACTCCGCGTTGTCCATCATCATCGCTGCGCCATCTTCGAACGAGAGAAAGCGCTCGAACACGGTGCGGATGCCAGCCTTGTTGTCCTCAATCAGGGCCGGCGTCAGCATCTGGCGCGCCTGATCCTTGCCCGATGGATCACCGACACGTGTCGTCCCGCCCCCCATCAACACGATCGGTCGATGGCCTGTCTGCTGCAGCCAGTAGAGCATCATGATGGGGACGAGCGAGCCGGCGTGCAGGCTGGGGGCGGTACAGTCAAAACCGATGTAGGCGGAAATCGGCCCCGCACTGAGCCGATCATCCAGGCCCTCGGCATCTGAGACCTGATGGATGAACCCACGATCGCTCAGGGTCTGCAGGAACTCGGATTTGTATTCGCTCATCGCTTCCGTCCATCGCGGGGCACGCAGGCGCCCATTCGTGCGGCGTTGATCTTTGATTGTCGGCAGTGCCGACAGCCACCCTGGCTCATCCCCCCATCCGAAGGCGAATGCCCGCCGGGAGGCCGACGCCACCCAGCGCCGCTGGACGGACCAGCCGCGTGCGCTTCCACGCTCGCCCCAGACCCATCCGGCATCCTTTGGCGCGTTGCGGGCCGATGCCGGTGCGTTGCATGCTGGGCACGCAGGGGCTGCCCTGTTCCCAAGTTGGGCCCCGGCGCAAGCAGGAACCAGGATCGGATCGGTTGGATGGGCATGGCAGACACGATTGAGCCGGCAGGCGCAAGCTTGAATGCACTGCAGAAACGCTGTGCCAGCGGCCCGGTGCACGCGATCGGCCTGATGAGCGGCACATCCATGGACGGTGTGGACGCCGCTCTCATCGTCACTGACGGCGACGGGGTGGTGCAGCGGCGCGGCCCGGCGAACACCTACACCTATGACGCAAGGACGCGGGACCTGCTGCGCGCGGCCATGGCCACGGCGTCACACATGGTTGATGGCCATCAAGACGACATCGCAGCTGTTCGCTTGGCGCGCCCACCGGCGTTGGCAGAAGCGGAAGCCGCTCTGACAGCGGCACATGCGGATGCGGTGCAGAGCTTCCTCGAGGCCAATGCGATTGCTCCGGAGGATGTGTGCGTCGTCGGCTTCCACGGCCAGACCGTACTGCATCGCCCGGACCTGAGGCTGACAGTGCAGCTCGGCGACGGGCCTGCCCTTGCTGGTGCGATCGGGCTGCCTGTCGCTTTCGACTTTCGCGCGGCCGACGTTGCCCAGGGTGGGCAGGGCGCACCACTCGTGCCCGTATACCATCAGGCGCTGGCACGCGCGATGCCGGGGCTGCGGCTGCCGGTCGTCTTCGTGAACATCGGCGGCGTGGCGAACGTGACCTACGTTGGCGCCGACGGGACCTTGGTTGCCTGCGATGCGGGGCCGGGCAATGCGCTCATCGATGACCTGATTGCTGCGCGCACCGGCGCGGCGCATGATGCAGATGGGGCCATTGCGGCCAGCGGAACGCCGGACCTTTCGCTGGTCGACGCCGTCCTGGCGGAACCGTTCTTTGCGCAGGCCGCACCCAAGTCGCTGGACCGTCATGATTTCCATGCCACGGGCGGGGTCCGCCAGATCATGGGGTTGAACGATCTGCACGATGCCGCGGCCACCCTGACCGAGCTCACGGCTCAATCCATCGCCTGTGCCCAGGACGTGTTACCCGACGACGCTGCCACCGCCTCCTGGATCATCGCTGGCGGCGGCGCGCACAATGCCCGGCTGATGGAGCGCCTGGAGCTGGCACTGCGGGCGCGTGAGAGTGACCGCGCGGCCGGCATCAAGGGCACGGGCGCGGCCGGCCGGCGCTTTCTGAAAGCATCGGACCTGGGCTGGGATGGCGATGCGCTTGAGGCAGAGGCCTTCGCATACCTCGCGGTGCGCGCGGTGCGCGGTTTGCCGCTCAGCTACCCCAAAACAACGGGGGTTGCCGTGGCGTGCCGTGGCGGCCGGCTGGCGCAGCCGGGCCAAGAGACAAGCATCCCGCTCAACGCGGGGCAGTTCTGAGCCACAACACGCGGCGCGGCGCAGGCATGCTCACGCGGCGTCCGGATCGAACTCATCGTCGACGCCGCCCGCGTCCGCTGCGGCCTCGCCGTCGAATTCCTCCATCGGAGCCTCCAGGGCGGCCAGGATCTGCTCATCCGCGCTGAGCGCCGGCCTCGGCATAAGCTCGGCAAGACGCACATCGAGGTACGCATTCACAGTGGCCATCAGCTCATCCATGCGCCCTTCAAAGAAGTGATTGGCGTCTGGCACCGTCTGGGTCTCGATGACGACGCCCTTTTGCGTCTTGACCTTCTTGTCCACGAGATCGCGCACGGATTGCGGCGGGGACACCTTGTCGTTGGCGCCCGTGACCATCAACCCAGCGGACGGACAAGGGGCCAGGAAGGAGAAATCATAAAGGTTGGCCGGTGCAGCCACCGAGACAAACCCCTGGATTTCCGGCCGGCGCATGAGCAGCTGCATGCCGATCCATGAGCCGAAGGAGACGCCAGAAACCCAGCAGAAGCGCGCATCCTGATTGTAGCCCTGGACCCAGTCGAGCGCGCTTGCGGCGTCCGCCAGTTCGCCTGGCCCGTTGTCATAAAGCCCCTGGCTTCGCCCCACGCCACGGAAGTTAAATCGCAGAACGGAAAAGCCGCGTTTCACGAACGTGTAATAGAGCTGGTAAACGATCGGGTTGTTCATCGTCCCGCTGAACTGCGGGTGCGGGTGCAGAATGAGGGCGATGGGCGCGTCCGACTTCTGATTGTGATGATACCGCGCCTCAAGGCGGCCAGCGGGACCGTTGATGATAACCTCAGGCATCTTAAGCGTGGTCTCCGGGTGATGACGGCGCGATGATCGCGCGCCTGCTGTTCCGCCGCTCCGGCTTCTAGGCTTTTGATCGGTGCACGCTGGCAACCGCCGCGCATCGTTTCACGCACATTCTCGGTCGCAACGCCCTGAGGCGCCCAAGCGGCCCGCAGACGAACCGTATCCGCCGACGTGGCCCCGTTGACAGCCCTGACCGGCCTCCATATGTTCCGGCTAGTTTGGAATTATTCCAAATCTAAAGTGGTGGGATGCGCCGGTTTGGCCCTGCCGGCGATGATTTGGAGCCCGTTGGGGTGGAGGGTTGAAAGTCGCGTTGTCAAGCCATTTTTTCGCTGATCCCGACGCTCAGGCGGCCGCAAAGCAGGGCGCCCTCACGGTGAGAGCGCACGGCAATGCTCAGCCGGCTGCAGCGGTGTGCGTGCAGCCGTGGCGATCACGCACGCAAGGCAGCGTATGATGGAACGCGCTTATCTGGATTACAACGCCACCGCCCCCCTGCGCGAGCACGCCCGTGCCGCGATGCTGCGGGCAATGGACGTCGTGGGGAACCCCTCGTCCGTGCACGCGGAGGGGCGGGCGGCACGCCAACTCATTGAGGTGGCCCGCAGACAGGTGGCCAGCCTGGTGAACGCACCGGCAAAGCAGGTGGTCTTCACCAGTGGCGCAACGGAAGCCTTGCGAACGGCACTGTCGAGCCTTGTTGCTGATCTCAACCACACGGGCCGCAACGTCACCAAGGGCGCCGAAGCAGCGCCCTGCACCGTCGTCGCCAGCGGCATTGAGCACACGGCGGTGCTCGACAACGCGCCGCAGGGCGTCATCCGCGTTGACGCCCAGCCATCTGGCGCCGTGGACGTGGAGGCGCTTGCCGCCCGTGTCCGCGCACTGCGCAAGGCGGGGCCGGTCATGGTGGCATTGATGCTCGCCAATAATGAGACCGGCGTGATCCAGGATATTGCGGGGCTGCGCCGAGCGCTCTGCGAGGCGCGAGACGAAGACGGAACGGCGATCGCAGCGCCCGACGGAGGGGCCCACGCCCGGCTTGACGATCCAACGTCAGATTGGCCGGTTGCGCTCGTTTGCGATGCTGTTCAGGCGCCAGGCCGTGTGCCCGTGGACTTTGCCGCACTGGGCTGTGATGCGCTTGTGCTGTCAGCGCATAAGTTTGGCGGACCGAAAGGCGTCGGCGCCCTTGTCCTGGGCCCGGATCGATTGCCACTGCGCGAGGCCCTGCTCGCCGGTGGGCAGGAGCAGCGGCAACGTGGCGGCACGGAGAACGTGATCGGTATTGCCGGAATGGGTGCGGCCGCCGAGAGCGCCGGCGAGGACTTGAGCACCGGTACGCCGGCCCAACTTGCGGAGATGCGCGACCGGCTGGAGCAGGGGCTGCTCAAGGTTTGTCCCGACGTGGTGATCGCTGGCGCCGATGCCAGCGAACGCCTTGCGAACACCACTTGCGTCATGACGCCCGGTCTGGACGCAAGCACAGCGCTGATCGCCATGGACCTGTCGGGCGTCGCGGTGAGCACCGGCGCGGCCTGCTCCTCCGGCAAGGTCGCGCCGTCGCACGTCCTTCAATCGATGGGCATGGCGCCCGATCTCATCGGTTCAGCGATCCGTATCAGCAGCGGACATGGCACCCGAATGTCAGACGTCGACAAAGCGCTGAGTGCCTACGAAAACGCAACAAAGGGCAGTCGCCTACGCCCCCAACGCGCCGCCTGATTCAAAATCAGGCGCGGCTTGAACGACCCGACGACAGAAACGGCGATGCGCCGGCTCACAATAACACTTAACGTGAACAACCGTTCGCAAGACAGGAGCACACCATGCCCGCGGTTCAGGAAACCATCGAGCACGTGGAATCCATTGCAATCGACAAATACAAGTACGGCTTCTCCACCGAGATCGAGATGGAGAAACCGGAAAAGGGCCTGAACGAAGACACGATCCGCTACATCTCGGCCCGCAAGAATGAGCCGGAGTGGATGCTGGAATGGCGGCTCGACGCCTATCAACGCTGGCTGACCATGACGTCGCCGGATTGGGCGCGCGTGTCGCATCCGCCGATCGATTTCCAGGACCTCTATTATTACGCCGCACCAAAAGGCCAGGACGGCCCGAAGAGCCTTGATGAAGTCGACCCTGAACTGCTGCGCACGTACGAAAAGCTCGGCATTCCGCTCAAGGAGCAGGAATTGCTGGCAGGTGTGCAGGGCGCGCGGGTCGCTGTCGATGCCGTGTTCGATTCCGTGTCAGTGGTCACCACGTACAAAGAAGAATTGCGCAAGGCTGGCGTGATTTTCTGCTCAATGTCCGAAGCCGTCCAGGATCACCCGGAGCTGATCCAGCGCTGGCTGGGTTCAGTGGTGCCGAAGTCGGACAACTATTATGCCGCGCTCAATTCGGCTGTTTTTTCGGATGGATCGTTCGTTTACATTCCTGAGGGTGTGCGCTGCCCGATGGAGCTGTCGACCTATTTCCGCATCAATGAAATGAATACGGGCCAATTTGAGCGCACACTGATCATTGCGGACAAGGGCTCCTACGTCAGCTATCTTGAGGGCTGCACGGCACCGATGCGCGACGAGAACCAACTGCACGCTGCGGTGGTTGAACTTGTCGCGCTGGACGATGCGGAGATCAAATACTCCACCGTCCAGAACTGGTATC
>CAZGNQ010000141.1:0-9233 GCA_964527285.1 uncultured Hyphomicrobiales bacterium
GTGCTCAGCGCGCGCCATCCGGGGATTGTCCGGCCAGAACGCCACGTTGGGAAGATTGTTTTGTCGGATAACCTCATCAGCCAGTTTCAGACGGTAGCGTGAGAAGCTGCGATTTGCGCGTCGGTATGAGAAATGGCTCTGTGTTTTCGGCTGTGCCAACACGATGTCGCCAATGCGCCCTGAAATATGACCCTGATAGAACCGCCCGAGAGCGCCATTGCCGCCCCCGGCGAATTGCGGGTAACGTGTCTGAATGTTGAGCAGCAGTCGCGTCGTCTCCAGGCCGCCACAAGCGATGATCGCGTGATCGAACGACGAGATCGTCAGGTTTTTTTCCTCGTGCCTGACTGAAACGCCACAAACGACGCCGGTGTCCGGCTGAATGTCGAGATCAACGGCAGTGGCATCGCTTAAAATGTCGATGAATGCATTTTGTTTCGCGTTTTGTAGCAGCCGCTTTCCGATGAAGGGATCATTGTTCCAGATCTCAAGATTACAGGTCTCGAGATCGTTTTGTTCGGCGACGAGCCTTGGCGCATGTCTTTCTGACTGGAAAGCGGCAGGCGGATCAGCTCCGAGAGCTCCATAGGCGGCATCATACCACGGCGTGAGATCGTTGTCGCTCAAAGGCCAACCTGTTTCGGCCAAGCCTGGTCGTGCCTCAAAATCAATTCTGTCGAGTTGAACGCAACGTCCACCCCACCAGCGCGATGTGCCACCGATCGCACGGCAAACGGCAAGACGAACGTCAGCGTGCTGCTGGCCCGTCACTTCTGCTCTGGAAAGCTCCTGCACGTCATCGCGCACAGCCTGTCCGCCCGATTCAATCACCAGCGCGCGCCGGCCCCGCGCCGCCAAAGCCATCGCGACCGAAGCCCCTGCCGGTCCGCTCCCGACCACGCAGCAGTGATACCTGCGGGCAAGCGCCTGTTGGGCGGAAACGAACGGGGGTTCCATCATGCCTGTCATCCCGGGTCGGCATAAGGCGTGGTCTATTTCGGGCAGAGGCAGCACCGCGAGAGCGGAACGCCTGTGGCACCTTAATGATCGGTGCGCGAGGCATCGATGTGAGAGGCGTCAGTCCAGTTGATTTTGAACCCGTTGGTTTTCAATCGCTCAACTATCAGATCAACTTCGTGCGCGCGGCCATCACCATCCAGAATGCCGAAGTGGACCTCGATGAGGATGCGCCGGAGGTCAGGGCTTTCCAAAAGATTTCCAAGCCCAGCTACGACGTTCCATTCATGGCCTTCAACGTCAATTTTTATGACGTTTGGAGACGTGACCTTGCCTTGCGATACCAGTGTTTCGCCACGTGCGAGCTGGATTGTTTCGCGTTTTGCACCGGTGTCCGTCTCAGCTTCTGCGCCGGCGACGCGTGAGGTGGCCGCCAGATCGTCCACGCCGACCATGATTTCGGCTTCGCCGTCAGCATTCGAAAGGCCGGTGTGGAAAAGCGCCACGTTTGAGCGGTCGCCCACGGCCGCGCCAAGCGCACGGAATGTGTCACCCGCGGGCTCGAAGGCTGCAACTTGCCCGCCATCACCGACGAGATCTGAGAATATGGCGGTGTAGTATCCTTGATTGGCCCCAACGTCCCATACGACGTCGCCATTGCCGACGGCTGCAATCAGCGATTGGGAAAAACGCTCCTCGTAATCCGCGGGCTTGAGTGCATTCGCCACGATCTTGGTGAGGCCGAATTGCCGCGCAACAGACCGCACACGTCGCGTGAGCGGATGGGTCATCAGGCGCTGTCGCATGTCAGATGTGCTCACGGGCTTGTTCCATTGGAGGTTTCGGCTGCGTTGTTGCCGCTTTGCGCATGTCGGGGGTGCTGGTTTGCCTCGTCGCGCGCAAGAAGGTTCGCGTATTGTTGAGCGACGGATTGCGCGAGCGAGTCCCACCCAAGCGTTTTGTCCACCCAAGTCCGACCGCGCGCGCCCATGGCCTCAAGGTCCGCAGTTTCGAGGCTTTGAATAGCCGTTGCCAGCGCGTCGGGTGCATTGTCCACCCAAAGACCGCAGCCGTGCGTTTCCATTTCCGCCCACGGCGTGGCCCGGCTTGAGATGACGGGAACGCCATGCGCCAATGCCTCGGCCACCACAATTCCGAAGTTCTCTGAAAATGACGGCAGAATGAACGCATCGGCCGCGAGAAATGCGTCACGCTTGGCATCGCCCTCCACGTGGCCGTGGAATTTGACGCGGGCGCTCAAGCCCTTAGCCTCGACTGCAGTCTTGAGCTGATCGACATAGGTGTCCTGGCCTGTGCCGTAAATGTCGAGTGTGACGTGATCCGGCAGGCGCGCCAGAGCCTCAAACGCGTTCTCCAAGCCCTTCTTGACGTCCAGCCTGCTTAGAAACATCAACCGGAAGGCCCCATCCGGCCGCCAGTTGCGGGGTGGCAACGCGTCCGGCGCATCAACGCCGTTGGGGATGACAACGGCGGGCACGCCTGGAAAGCGCTGTTCGCAGGCCTCACGCTCCACCTCGGCCGTCACATGCAACAGGGTGTTGCGCGGCAGGAGCCTGCGGGCCGCACCTTCCCACGCCAGCTTCAGGCGCTGGCGCCGCGCAGCATCCCACTCGTGGGCCGCCTGGATTGCGCCCCGCGGCGACCAGACAAGGGGGCGCCCGCGCATCAGCGCGGTGGCCATCGTCGGCAGGCTCGGGAACGAGTAGGTCGCGGTGAGGTGGATGAGATCCGCGTCGCGCGACAACAGCTTCAGTTCCGGAATGATGGCGGGCGCGATGTCCCTGCCGCGCAGTTTGCGCACGAAGTAGACGTCGTATCCTGCGTCGTAGCGCATCGGATAGTCCGTGACATCAACCCGATCATTGTTGCCTGGACCCGCCGTGTCGGTGGTGAGGACGGTGAGCGCGATGTCATCGCGCCGCGCCAGGGCGTTGCACAGGCCGTATGTCGAAAAGGTCGGGCCGCCCCAATAGGTCGCGGGGTAGAAGGCGGGCGCGACGTGCAGAACCCTCATCGGTGTGTCTTGCATCATCGGTGCGCGGTCCTTCCTCCACAGGCAGCTTTCGGCGGGGTCAGCCGCGCAATGCGGTCGGCGACCTGCTGGCGCTGCGCACAGGCATCAGGATCGCTGGCAGGAACGACGTTGCGGAGATGATCAGGCGTTCGGGCCAGCCGAGGTCGCGCCGCCAAGCCTCGTCCAGTTTGATGCCAGCCGTGCCGTGCCTTGTCTGGTTGCCCGAGATGGCATGGTTTTCCCCGTGCCGGAAGCGCTCAGGATCGCTGTCGAGATCAAGCCCCAGATCTCGGGCGGCCGCCTGCACGGTTTCGCGCGGGGACTGCGCCAGATCCTCATAGCGCACGCGCACGGCATCGCCAGCGGTGGCGCCCCTCCAGCAGACAAGCGCAAAGATCAGATTGGCCACGCACCAGCGTAGCGAAAGCCGGACAACCTCAATGTACCGCAACAGCGGGTTGGAAAAGGACCTGCCCTTGAGCGATGAATTGACGAAGCCGTGGGGTCCACGCAGCAGGTGTATGACCTTGACGTTCATCGCGCCGCTATTGAGCAGCCAGAAGAGACGGTAGGGGTCCTTTGATGCGTCAACGATGACCTCGGGCCTGGTGCCTGTCATGGCCTGCGCGCGGTCGCTCACGGCGGCGAACAGATCTGCGTTGATCGCGCCGTAGGTCCTGGCGCCGGCGCCGGGGCGTCTGCGCCCGCGCAGCAGGATGTCCATCAGCATGCCGCTGCGCCACGTCTGGCCCTTGTTGTGCGCCTTGCGGAACTGGGTGAGCGAAACGCCGTCGCGCTCAAATGTTGCGTCAGCAACGATCGGGCTCCAGAACGGGCAACGGTCGACAGGCGTGCCGCAGCCGCACTGGTGGTCTTGGCTGCCGATCTCGAATGGCAGCAACTGCACTTCGCCGACCGTCCAGGCTTGGCGTGCGGATGCCAGAAGCATCTCCAGCAACGTGGAGCCGCTGCGTCCGGTGCTCAGCACATAGACGACGGTGATCGGCTCACTGTTATTCGCCTGTGCCATGGCCTGCCCCAATGAAGTGTTCGTCTCTCTTTATGCACCGCTCTTCATGGATTTGGCCCGGAATGCCAGCTCAGCGTGGTGTCGGTGGCCTTGAACACGCCAAGCGGTGCACGAATGAGGCTTGGACGCCACGCGTCTTGTCGGCTGGGGGCTGCTGGCACCCGCGACAATCACAAGATGGCGGCTGGGCGCGTTTGGCGCACGCGGGATGGCGCAATTGTCCCCGACGCCTGCACGCAAGGCACAATGGACCGGCGACCCATTGGAGGCGACGGCCATGAGCGAGACACCCCTTCTGAAACTGCCCTACATCGCGGCGGCGCAGGCGCAAAAGCATGTCACGCACAATGAGGCGATCCGTGCGTTGGATGCTGTGGTTCAGATCGCGGTGCTCGATCGTGATCTCTCCGCGCCGCCAGCCAGCCCAACGGATGGTGACCGCTATATCGTTGCGGCAAACGCCACTGGCGCCTGGGCTGGGCACGACAACGCCGTGGCTGCCTGGCAGGACGGCGCCTGGGTTTTCTACGCGCCGCGGGAAGGTTGGCTTGCCTGGGTCAGTGATGAAGACAGCCTGGTGGCCTGGGACGGTGCGGCCTGGGTCGTCGCCGGCGGTGGGGCCCCGGTCAACATCAACCCGGCGGCTGCCGTGGGCGTGAACACGACGGCCGATGCCACCAACAAGCTGGCGGTGAAGTCTGACGCCGTGCTCCACAGCCACGATGACGTGACGCCTGGCACTGGTGACGCGCGCCACGTGCTGAACAAAAGCGCGACCGCGCGGACGGCATCCTTCGTCTTCCAGACCGGATTCTCCGGCCGGGCCGAGATCGGCCTGACCGGTGATGATGACTTCCGCTTCAAGGTCTCGCCGGACGGCTCGACGTTCTACGATGCCATCGTGATCGACAACGATGACGGCTCCGTCACCTTCCCCAATTCGTCCATTGGCGGCGGCGGTGGCGGCGGCGGCGATGTGGCGGTCGAGGATGAAGGCAACCAGGTGTTGGCCGCGGCCGGCACCCTGGACTTCGTTGGCGACGGCGTGACCGTCACGGATGGTGGCAGCGGCACGGCAACGGTCACGATTCCTGGGGGCGGCGGCGCAGGCCAGGCGCCCGTGGTGTCATCCTTCACTGACGTCAGAACGAAAGTGCTGGGCGAACTCGAGGACGTCACGATCCTGTTCCTGTCTGACAGCACGGGGACGGCCAACAACGAGTGGATCTACCTGTTCGTCGTGGCGCTTGGCCTTGAACACCCGACGCACACGGTCAACTATTACACGGCAGCGGGCGCTGCTGGTGCATGGCCGGTGTCGCCAGATATCGTCCAGACCGGCACGGGCGCGCGGGCCATCAACGTCTATAACGCGGCGCAGGCCGGCTACGCCTGGATGTCGTGGTTCGACGGGGCGGTGTTTCCATGGGCTATTGCCGGCGTCTCGCCGGACCTGCTGGTCACCAATCTCGGGCTGAACAACCGCAATTTCACGCCAGCCGTGCGCATTCGCCAGTGGGTGATTGAGGCGACGCAGCTGTTCCTGCAGCAGCACCCCGACGTACCGATTGCCGTGGTCCTTCAGAACCCGATCCAGGACGATGACACGATGACGGTGTGCATTGAGGAAATGAAGGCGGCGGCCTCGCACTATCCAGGCATGACCCTGGTGGACGTGCACAGTCGCTTTCTAGAGGCTGGCAAGCCGATCAGCTGGTACGCCTCCCCAAGTGACACGGTGCACCCTCTTGGCGACGGGGCAACGGCCTACGTCAACGAAATGCTGCGGCACTGGCGGACGGCGACCGAGCGCGTGCCATTCGGGACGTTCAAGCCGTGGTGGCTCGACAGCATGGCGTCCATCGATCTGATCAACAATGGTGATTTCCGCACCTGGACAACACCGGCGACCGAGATGCCAGACGGCTGGACGGTTGTCGGATCGAACGGCACGCACGCGCAATCGACCACGATTGTACACCCCGCCAATCCTTACGGCTATTCGCTGCGGTTGAACGACCGCCGAAAGATTCGCTGGGATTTCTCTGATCTTTCGCTGGTGCGAGGCAAGCTGGTGTCAGTGGTTGCGCTGATTTACGCTGAGGACGCTGAGCACCGCATGACGGTCAATTATGATGGCACCGGTGCGATAGCGCAGTCTGGTATTTTCGAGGGGTACAATCCAGACGCGCGCCACGCAGCGGACAACTGGATTTGGGTGGCAATTGACGGCCTTTTGGTGCCGCGTGACGCAACGTTTTTCCGGGTGGAGTTTACGGGATCGTCCGCCGCCAACGGCACAACTTACGTGGACCGTGTGTCAGTCTACGAAGGCGCCGGCCGTCCGACACATGCGCGGCTGTGATGCGGCGCCACGATCTCCGCCAATCAAACGCCTAAAAACAGAATTGCCAGAAATTCGCGCGTCCCGAATGCGCGAAGGCACACAGTATCCTTCGGTCGAAGCCAATTGAGATGGCGGCACATCACGAATATGATCGATCATCGCTCTTCAGGTGCACTTAGGCTGGAAGCCTTTGCGCGTTATGATGTGCCGACATTTCGTGGAGATGGTTCACGGCACGCTCGACCGCAACATCATCAACGCGTTCTCCACGCAGCAGCACAAGGAGTGTGTGCCAAACAATGCGCACATCGAGTGCAAGCGAAAGATGAGCCACGTACCAGGCGTCGAGCGCGGCCTTCTCCTCCGGTCCAACTGTTCGCCCGCCAACCACCTGTGCCCATCCCGTGAGACCCGGCCGTACGCTGAGGCGGATCGAGGGATCGCGCGGCTGATCCACAGGCAGTAAGGGGCGCGGGCCAATGAATGACATTTCGCCAATAAGAATGCTCCAGAGCTGAGGCATTTCATCCAGTCGCGTACGGCGAATGAACGAGCCCAGCTTGGTATCCCTCGGTCCTGGGACCGGACGCCCGCGTCGGTCATAAGGGTTGCGCATACTGCGCAACTTATAGATGCGGATTGGGCGCCCACCCCGCCCACTGCGCTGCTGCCAGAATAAGACGGGTGTTCCAAGGTCAACGAGCACCATACAGACGACGATGATCGAAACAGGCGCCAGTATGATCATAAGCACGACGCTGCCGACGATATCGATCAGTCGCTTGAGGCCGAGGTAGCGCCTCACCTGTACCTGTTCGAGGCTGAAGTTTGTGGACAGGGCGGCCCCATCGGCACCTTGAAAAGTGGTTTCAGAGCCTTGAACGACGGGAATTGCTGCTTGCGCCGGTTCGTCTTGCGTATTGCCTGTCGCTGATGCTTCCGACTGCAGAGCCACACTCTGTTCATTTGGGGGGCCTGACGGACGGCCCGAAGCCTCAAAAACCGATATCGATTTTCGTGGATCGGGCTGGTTGGTCGAGAATAACCGCTCCATCAGAAAGTCAATCTTCACGTCGCTTTCCCGCATCAGATCAATCAGAGCCTTCTGGCTCTTTTCGGAAAGCTGATCAAATGGATCAGTCACAACGATGCGGTCCACGGTGACGCCGTGCAATAAAAGTTGTTCAATAACGGATCGGATACGTTTGGGCTTGCCAAGCACTTTATGGTTCAAGAAGCGCCCGCCTTCGAGCCGCTTGTCTTCGGCCAGTACGCCCTCGACCTGGAGAGGGTTTTGGTATCTGAGCTCGTCGAGCGCTTTCAGGTAAAGCTCGCTCAACGCACCCGTGCCGATCACCAGAGCATGTTCGTTGAAACTGCTGTCGCGTGTGCGCGCAGGACCCACAGCGCGGGAACGGGCAAGCCGCGCGAGAAGTCGACCAGCAGCGACGCCTGCAACGATCAAAGTCCATTGGATGAGTGGAAGCGACCGCGCGACCCCATCAAGTCGATTGACCCAGAATGTGATGATCAGTGCAACGGTGAGCGCAATGGAGACGGCCAGACTGATCTGCAACATATCTTGCAGTGACGCTGCACGCCATGTTTGCCGATGCAGTCCAAAGCCGACAAATGCAATGGCAGAGACCGCGAGGAGGATCGCGGTGTAGGTTGTCATATTATCGATCAGGTTCGGCGGGACGTCAAAGTTATGACGGAGATTGAGTGCGGCGTAGGGAGAAATGGCCACGACGGCCAGATCAAATAGGAGAAGCCAGAGGCGCCGCATTTTATTCTCACAATATCTGAATGTTTTCCAATGCGTTGAGACGTTACCAGCGAGGAAGCCACGCACGCAACATGTTCAGTGGCTTATGCCATGCCGCCGACGGCTCATCCCCACGACGGTATTGGCGCCAAGAAAGCTCCGCGCGCTGTGGCGAGGCTGTTCCTGGCATGTCGGCACGCGCATCCAGCCAAGCGCGTCCTGGCGCCCGAGCGGATGGCCTCATCAATCGTCCGATGGCGTCTGAGCGGGCCGCGCACCGGAGGACCACGCATCGGGCCAGCCTGCATCATTGCGCCAGGATGCCTGCGACGTGCCTGACGCGGGCCGGACGGGCGCGGGCCGCGGCGGTGTGCGACGGCCTTCGGGTGGTCTGCGTCGGCGGTTCGATCTGCGGTGCTGCTCAGAGGCTGGGCGCTCCGGGGCCGGTATCAAAAGACCGCAACAAACGGCGAATACGGCCAAGAGGGCTGCGGTCCGCAGTGGGTAATCCACAACGGCATGAGCGGCCAACAGCGCAATCACGACCGTCGCCGCCCGCCGCAGGATCAGATCGGCATCGCGCGTTGACGCCTTCACCCGCCACGCTGCAATCGCGGTTCGCGCATACCAAAATGCAAAAGCCGCCAGTAGACCAATCCCGACAATGCCGAGTTCGAGCCAGAGTTCCAGAAGATCATTGTGTGCTCGGTTGGCAAAGCGCGGGAAGGTCTCCTGCGCACGTTCCATGATCGCGTAGATCGGAACGAATGTGCCAAGGCCCGACCCCAGCGGCATGAGCGACCAGGATGCCTCGAACGTGTTCTGCGCAAATGGGACTCTGGCATCGGCGAGGGCATCAGTCGTCAAACGGACGGCGAAGCGCGAAAGCGCAAATTCCGCTGAAGCCACCGCCGCGATCGCACCAGCGGCAACCACGAACAGCCCGAGCCGTTTGCCCCTTTGTGTCTGCGCTGTACTCGCGGCCAGCACAATAATGGCGCCGATGGCAAAGACCGTGAGACCCACGCCAGCGCGTGACCGTGTTGCAAATTGCGCAATTGCAAAAACGGCGACGATGGTGAAGAGGGCGAAAGCC
>CAZGNQ010000142.1:0-9161 GCA_964527285.1 uncultured Hyphomicrobiales bacterium
TGCCTTCGAGCATGTAACCGAGCTGAGCTGGCGAGATCGTCACCGCGCCTCCCGAAGCTGTCGGCCAGATAAAACGTCCGCGCTCACGCCGCTTCGTGAACAGACACGCGCCCTGCCCGTCGTGCCAGATGATGTTGATGAGATCACCACGCCGGCCACGGAAGACGAACAGGTGACCGGCATGTGGGTCCTTTTTTTGAGCGTTTCCCGGACGAGCAACGACAGGCCTGGAAACCCCTTCCTCATGTCCGTGTGCCCTACTGCAGGCCAGACGCGCACGGTACCGTTCATGGCTGTTCGCCGCCGGGACCGGGATCATCACTCCTGCAGGAGCGCGCAGACGCGCTTGAACGCGTCGCCATCGACGCTCCCGCTGACGCGCATGCGGCGACCGTTGGACAGCTCGATCTCGATATCGTCCGCACCGGTACTCGCTGCCCTGCGCGGCTCACCGAAATTCGCCGCAACGACTGGTTTAGGCTCAGCTGGTGCCGGCACTGCGACTGGCAGAAACGTCGCGGTCGTCTCCCCTGGCGTTGGTTTCAAATCCTCGATCCAGCGGAACACAAGGCTCGGGCTGATGCCATGTCAGTGTGCCACAGCCGAGACGTTTGTGCACGGCCCGGGGGCTTCCTCAACGATCGCCAGCTTCGCCGGCCGGCTCCGCCGCCGCGTCTCGGTGATCACCTCAAGTTGTCGAGAAAAACTGTCTCCAGACATACACAAGGTACAACTGCTGTCACGACCAAAGGCCACGACAAAACGTCCTAAGCCGACCGCGCGACGGCCTTCGCCGGATGGATACGCTACGGCATCGTTGTGCCAAGGTGTGGCTGTCAAAGGTCACACTCAGGGAGAGCTGTCCATGGGCGAAGTTAGCACTTGACCCCAGTCTTGCCGGTTGGCTGGGCTGCCATTTCCTCCCGCGGGCTTCAGCCGTTCCGGCTGTCGTGAGCATTGCACTCCTCGGCGTCGTTCTAACCGCGCTGACGCTCGCTCAAGCCGTGTCGGGCTCGCCGCTACTGCCAGCTTAGGTTCAGGCGAGACGGTCTGTTAACGGAATGGGAAAACTCAGAACACATCAACGACCTCAAACATCGGGCGCGTGTTTTCGCGTGTGTCCTTGTTTGTCGAAATCCAAGAGCGGGTGATACGTGTGTCCAGGAGCACCGTACGCGACAGATCACGGCCCGAGATCTTGTCGGTTACTTGGATACGTAATCGGTCCGACGGCCAGGGTCGCAGGCGAGCGAGTTGGTCAGGGGCCATCGAATGATCGAAGCTGGGCAAATCGGAGCGAAGAATTGGCCTGTCTTTTCGCTCAGAGATGAGGCGATCGGCACTCGATTCGCTGAATTGAAATACACTTACCAGCAGAGGGCGCGTTATCGAATTAATGTTTATTTGACTTTCTGGAGAATACCCAAACAAACGCGCATGGCCAAAACCAAGTGCGGATTGGAGGTGCTCTTGCCCAAGAACCTGCCCCAATTCGCCTGAATAGAAGAAGTTGCGGTTCTTCGGTGGCGGCAAACCAGCCCTTGTGTAATCAACATCCTCCGCACCATACTGGCGCCGCTGTGCATCGCGATCCCGATAGTCAGCTATGGAGTCAGCAAGCCGTCGCGCGCCATCACGCGATAGTCCCCATGTGTCGAAGAGGCCGCTTAATTCGTCTGGAGTCAACGCATTCAAAGATGGAAGCCCAACTTCGTCCCACACTTGCACCAACAGGCTTCTACCCTCCTTTTCGATCTCAAATGCGGAGCCGTCGAGAAATATCCGATCGATCCGAGGTCCCAGAACACGCTGATCCAATTCATCCGGGAGGCGTGCAACACCCCCCGATCGATCTGCTGCATAAAGCGCAAAAACAACTGTGTTCATGCCTGAGTGTAGCGCCGGCAATACATCGGCTTGTGCCCGGATCTCGGACATGTCTCCGGTCTTGCTCCGCACAAAATCAAGCGCGCCGATAATGAGCAAGGCCACCACAACGCTTATCCAAGCGACCATTGGAAGGACAAAACCTGGTTGAAAGCCGCGACGTCGACTGAACATAACGCACCTACAAAAGAGGCCTGTCCCGAAGAATGGCATCGCCCTCACGCGCAATTGCAGAAATGATGTGAATGCCAGAATGGCTGTCATTGCAGCTGAAATAGATTGCTAGTGGAAGATGAGGAAAGCGTTGTTGTTGTGTCCAGCCTGACGTCCAATTTATTTGAGCTGTGAGATAACGAAAGCGGCCATCGCTACAGGGCAAGCGCAGAACATCAACTCGGTCTTTGCCGTCGCTTCGGTCATCATTGCCAGAAAGCTTACGTATCGAGACTTCCGTGAACCCATTCTCGTTTCTTATTTCGAGGCGTGTAAATTGTTCGTGCGGCCAAGCCTCTCCAGGGAAATAGGTTGTCAAGCCTTCGATGCTTGTGCGGTCGCCTTTGAAATGTTGCTCCGGGTTACGTGCTGGCACCATCGCCGCTAATGTTTTTGACAACACATGTGTTCGTACTTCTGTCTTCACGTAGTGTTCCGCTGCGGGAAACAGGCGCTCCATTGTGCCGCGTAGTTGAGTAATCAAAGTGAGTGTCACCGCACTCAGTAACCCAAGAATCATTAGTACGACAAGTACTTCGAAAATTGTAAAAGCTCGGCTCATGGCGTGTCCTGGTTTTGGTGCAGGACCTCCGTTTCGCAAAATGGTGCGTAGACTTTGATCAAAAATTGCCTCTCCTCAACTGTGACCGATACCGACCCGTTGTTGCAGGCTCCGTCCGGGCCTATCAGAATTGGTTGGAGGGCAATTGTTTCTATGTCGGCCTGCGGCGAACCACGTGCAGAACGTTCACCAGCTTGATTTTCGACCGCCAGATTGGCCAAGCGGTCGAGTTCTGCTTGATCTATGCGATGGGCGCGATTGGTGGTGAAGCTGCGAACCTGGGTGCGTTGTATGAGGTCCACCACATGTCGAAGCGCTATCTGGGTCTTAGACCGTTGGATGTAAGCCTCGAATTGCACGACGGAAAGGCTCATCGCAAGGCCCATGATGACCAATACGACCAGCACCTCCGTTAAGGTGAAACCACGACAGAAAGGCCAGCCCGGCGCGGGCTTAGGCGCAATGCTCATCCACTTCTCGGTGGAAGCCGCCCCACATCCGCATCCGGCCCTTCCCCTCCCGCACGTCCGTCAGCACCATAACTGAAAAGAAAGAACGGAGCGTCTCTCGAGTTACCGGCTTGATACACGTATGGATTGCCCCAGGGATCTTTTGGTACTTCCTCGCGAAGATAAGGACCATTCCAGAGTGCCGCATCATCGCCGCCGGGCGGCCTGCGCAACACGGTCAGGCCTTCATCCGTTTGCGGATAGCGCCGCAAATCCAGGTAGAAGGTTTCAAGCGCAGTCTGAAGGAGTTTAGTTTGTGTCTCTGCGGTCTGGGCCTTGGACCTTTCAAGTTGATTGAACAGTTGCGGGCCCACCAGCCCCATGATCAGACCGATGATCACCAACACCACCATTACCTCAAGGATGGTGAAGCCATGCGACCACCCCCGGACAGCTCGCGTGGGAGTGTTGATCGTAACACCGTGAAAAAATGCGAACCACGTTTTCAATTCACGTTACCTCGCCAGTCTGTGACCAAGGTCACCGGAGCGACCTTGGCCATGCGCTTTGTACCCAGGCGCGCGCCGTCAAGTCGAGAGTGGAGCTCCTGATCGAACAGAGCGTCGTAACCCCGTCACAACGACCTCCTGGTGTGGTGAGTCAGAAGTTCGCTGAACCAAGCCGCAAACCCTCGGGCAAACTTCTGACTCTAAAATCCACATTACAATCATAAGCTTCTCGTGTCCCGAAAGATCCAGAAGTTCGTCCAACGTCCGCCGGGAACTGTGACGAACACTTGGTGCATGACCCTAGAGAACCCTATCATAGAGGCTCGTGATGGCCAACATGAGGCCGACCACGATTAAGCCAACGGCACCACCTATCAGCAGAACTGCCACGGGTTCGATCAGCCCCATGAAGCGCTTGCGCGCAGTTTCCGCCTCATCGCGCAGCAGTTCTGCAGACGCGTTGAGCATTTGATCCAGCCCGCCAGACTGCTCGCCAATCCGGACCATTTGTATCACCCTGGGATCCACCCCGGTAAAGTCCTCAAGTGCGTCTGACAACCGCGTGCCGCGGCGCAATGCACCTTCAACGCGGGATAAGCTTTTCTTGAGCCGCCAACCTTGGACAATGCGATTGGCAACGGCAATCGCATCAGTGATGTTGACCCGGCGCTCCAGCAAGGTCGCCATCATCGATCCCCACCGTGCCGATTCTGTCAGCCTTATGACATTTCCAATGCCTGGCAGGCTTAGCGTGAATTGAAACAACAGTGCAGCAACTTGCGGATTGCGGCCGCCCACGACAAACAGGGTTATCAGCAGCCCAAAAACCAGCCCCGCCTCAAAAAGATGCGCGCGCACATAATTACCCGACGTGATCACAATATGTGAAATCATCGGCAGGTTGCCGTCGCTGCGGTCCAGCATGGTCGAGAACTGTGGCACAACAACCGCGAACATAAATACGACAGCAGCGACGCCAAAAAATACCAGGAACATCGGGTAGGTTAACGCAGATCGGATATCGCGTGACACCGCGAGATCGCGTGCCAATTGTATACTCGCGCTTTCCAAAGCTTCGGACAAATCCCCCGTCGCCTCACCCACCTGGACAAGATAAAAAACGTATGCAGGTAACGCCTGGTGATGCGCCTGTAAGGCTTCAGACAGCGTTCTGCCTTGGCGCAATGTCTGGCCGATCGCAAGCATTCGTCTGCGTTCGGTTTCGTCTGTTTGGAGTTCTCCGATGGATTCAATCGCACGGGAAAGCGGAATGCCGGCGCCTGTCAGGCTCGCCAGCTGACGCACAAAAACGAGGTTGGCTTGTGGATCATTCGGACTCAGCTTGAAAAGATGCTTTTTGGTGCGTCGCACCACGGGCTTAAGTTCGATTGGTGCCAGCGACAGCCCTTCGAGCGTGGTAAAAGCCGCCGTTTCGCTTTCCGCTGTTAAGCGACCCTGCACCACCTCCCCATCGCTGCTGTACGCGCGATATTCCCAGCGTCCCATTATCAAATATCCGTTCGCGTTGACCGGATGAACCGAACCTGAAGCCAAAAACTCGTCCACGCGCTTAGAGCCGCGCTGTCGTGTCAGCGGTCGAGCGTTCTGACGCGTTAAAGCATCCAGTTCGCCCGCCTTTGCCCGTTTCCGTCGCAACGACCCTTCAGCTGGCCGTCGCTTCGAATCCTTAGTGGCTCGCTTCGCACAACCGTCGGTTGGCAGGCCACTTCAACACTGTGCGAATGGCCGCTGAATACCATAAGAATTGGGCGCCCGCTCTCAGGGTTGCCACGAATGTTTCCAAAGAGGGCGGCCACGGCTATCGCGAAGCGCGCCACGCTCCGTCATAAAGCCGCCGACCCGCCTTCGCCCAACACGCGCGTTACCTCGTCAAGGGTCGTTTCGCCCTGTGCTGCTTTTACTAGACCGTCCGCGTAGAGCGGGACATAGCCGTCATCTAATGCGATCTTGATCAACTCCTCCTCATCGATGCGCTCCGAAACGCCTTCACGCAATCTGGCTGATACCCGAACAAGTTCAAACACGCCAAGGCGGCCGCGGTAACCTGTATTGGCGCAATGCTTACAGCCGACGGCGCGGCGCCACTGGGGCTCCGCTCCATCCAGCAGTGGGAACACGGGGGAAATGGCATCACGCAGTTCAGCTGGGGGCTCAAACGGCTCGCAGCAGCGGGAGCAAACGCGCCGAACAAGACGCTGCGCCATCATGCCTTCGAGCGCCGCACCAAGAAGGAATGCCTCAACACCCATATTCAACAGACGCGTCACCGCGCCGATGGCATTATTGGTATGCAGTGTCGAGAAAACCATGTGCCCCGTTAGCGCGGACTGTATCGCTATATCAGCCGTTTCGCGATCCCTGATCTCACCAATCATGATCACATCGGGGTCCTGCCGGAGGATGGAGCGCAGCGCCTTGGCAAAGGTCAAACCGATCTCCGATTTCACCTGCACCTGAGTGATGCCTTCCGCGTTGTATTCGACCGGGTCCTCCACCGTGATGATCTTGCGTTCGCCATCGTTGAGTTCATGCAGCGCAGCGTGTAATGTTGTCGACTTACCCGAACCGGTTGGACCAGTGACAAGGAAAATGCCGTGCGGCTTGGCAACGATCCGGCGCAGTTCGGCCATCGGCGGCGGGCGCAGCCCAAGTCCCGGCAGCGTCAAGACTTCCTGCTGTTTTCCGAGCAATCGAATAACAACCGACTCGCCGTTCACACCTGGCAGAGTAGAGACGCGAAGATCATAGGTCTTGCCCGCCGCGCGCACGGTCTGTCGACCGTCTTGCGGCAGGCGCCGTTCAGCAATATCCAAGCCCGATAAAAGCTTGATGCGTGAAATGACCGATTGGTAGCGATCGAGCGACTGACTGGTGTGCAAAGTCAAGACGCCATCGATCCGGAATCTCACAACGAACGCCCGCTCAGTGGGCTCAATGTGAATGTCGGAAGCGCCCGAAAAGACCGCTTGGCTCATCACTTTGTTGATGAATTCAATCGTTGGCGCGTCCTCACCCAGTTCCTTGAGTGCGGCACCGTTCATCTCGAGCCGGAAATCTCGGCTGCCACTCTGGTATTCTTTCACAGCCTCGATGAGGAAGTCGATGTCTTTGCCGAAGGCGAGGTGATACGATGCGGAAGCTCCGCCCAGCGCAACCTCAAAGGCTTCTTGAAGCTCCGGCGCGGCGGGATCGCGGGCGACACAGATGTAGTGCCCGTCACTTGATTGGCGCCATGCAACTGCACCTTGGTTCACCCACCACTCGATTGGCGCGATCCGCTCCATGGCGTTGGCAACCGGCTCCAGGTCGCGTGGCGCCTGGTCGGGTGTGAAGATGGGAAACCCTAACTGTTCGCCGCGGGCATCAAGCACGTCGCCTTCCCCCACGGCCCCAAGGCGAATGAGGATCTCGCCCATCTGGCCGCCGTAGATCCCCTGGATCTCGCGCGCCCTCTCGATATCCGTTTCCGTGATCAGGCCCTTTTCGGCAAGAATCTGATCCAACGCTTTGATCATCGCTCAGAGTACTCGGTTGGCCCGCCGAGCACGCGACGGCCTGCGGTTTGCGGTCTCCGTGCCCCGCCGAGCCATGAACGTAGCCGCGACGGTCGTCACCAGCAATACGAAAAAGGGGCCCAATGGGCCCCTTCGTCGTCAGCTTCTCGAGTTGGTCGTCTGACCAAACCGCTCGCGATTAGCGGTCCGTTGTCTGCACGACTTCTTCGTCATAGCCAGCCTCAGAAGGCTGCTGGACGGAGCAGATGTTGCCCTGGCAGAGGAAGGCCTCTGCGGAGCAGCCAGACGCCGTGCCGGGCAGGAGGTTCGTGCGGCCAAAGTTACCGAACTGGTCGTAAGCTCCGTTCACGCCACCCATAGCGTGCTCAACAGACGCATTGTTGGCCGCCAATGAGCCAGAGCCGTCGACGAGGTCAGACGTCTCAACCATGAAGCGGACCCGGACACGATCGCCGCGTGCACCGCCAAAGTCGCCCAAAGCCGGGAACAGAGCGTTGACCACGTCACTTGCCAGCTCGACCGTTGCACCAGCCGGCAGATGCTCCGTCACCGTACCACCGTTGAACGGATCGGCCTGTGCGCTCGCGAACAGGGCGACCGCGTTTGCATTAGCGCCAGCAGCCGCCAAGGCTCCCGACGTCAGCAGGACCGGGTCAAACTGCGTGCCATCGTCTTGCGTGACCGTGATCCACGTGCGAGCCGGATTGTTTGTGTTGTTGGTCACGCGGTAGAGGTTGCGGAAACCATTGGCGACGTCGTTTGCGCCAAGGCCTGAGTTGAACTCAACAGCGCACGCAAGGCTCTTAAAGAAGCCAAGGTCTTTGTTGACCCAGACATTCTCATCGCCCAGCCCGCGCTCATCGTCGTAGTCCAGCATCAGCGAAGATTGCATGGTGACCGGGCGCAGGAAGTCAGTGCCCGTTGCCGTGACAAAAACCTCGGTCCGCAGGCCATTTGCCGTGTTGTCCACGATCTGAGCAATCTCGTCAGCGGTGAAGCTGCAGACCGCCTCTTCGCGGGCGCGATTAATCACGCAGTTGCCGACCGGCGTACCAGCCGTCTCGACGGTGACAGCAGCGATACCGACCTGAATGTTCGAGATCGTCAGCATGCCAGTCGTCGGCACGGTCTCTGCGGTGCAGATCGAGGTGCCGGTGCAGAAGTCGCCGAGGTTACCTTCTTCGTCAGAGAAATGCAGACCGGGCTGTGGGTCGACGATGGCGATGTGGCCGATCGGGAGCGGGCCGAGCACACAATCGGTCGAACCAACATCCTGGTGGCCACCCGGGTTATCGGTGCCATTCGCCGATTCCATCCCTTGATCAGGCTGCGTCGGGTTAGTCGGGTCGACAAAGCACTTGCCAGAGCCGGTGTAGATCGTCTGCATTCCGACGCTCGGCTTGCCAGAGACCTCATCCTTCATCTTGAACAGAAGAAGCGGCTTTTCGCGCACCGGCGTGTTGCCGTTGAACACAGCAAGCGGCACTTTCGCGCCGTCGTGGTCCGTGAACTCGCCCTCGGCCCAGATCTTTACCGGCTCGGTCGGGTCAACGACAGGGTGAGCCGGGTTTGCTGGATCCCACGGCGACAGATCGACCGGTCGAACCTTTGCGCGCGCTGGTTCAGCCGAAGCAGCGTCGGGCTGAAGCGGGAAGAACTGAAGCGCGTTTTCGGACAGGTTGAAGTACAATTTTTCGTCCTGGTCGCAACCAGAAACATCGTCGAGCAGGAAGGTGACGAAATTGTCGCCAACTTGGCCACCGTCGATCAACGTGATGGTCGGGTTGATACCGCCATTGCTGTCACACGACGCCGCCGGCGCTGCCGTCGGCGCGTTTACCAGCGCATCGGGCGTAACCGGCATAGCGAACACGCCGTTGTTGACGCGGAACGTCAATTCGAGCTTGTCCTTCGGCGGCATGTCCTCCTGTTTAAATGCAAACACGACACCGACGCTGACAGCGGCGCTGCTGTCAGCCGGAATTTCCTTTGAACCAAACGACTC